>CANGHX010000178.1 GCA_947453715.1 Flavobacteriales bacterium
TGATGAACATGTTGAATAAAGAAAACGATAGTTTTTTCACGATTTGTCATGGTATCACTGAAACAACGTTTATAGTTAGTTCGAATCATATTGAAACTATAAACGAAATATTTAAAGATGAAAAATTAACAGCACATTCAAAAAATTTAGCTTCAGTTAGTGTTAAATTGCCACCTATAAATTCTGAATTGCATGGTATTTATTATTATTTACTGAAGCATTTAGCTTGGGAAGGAATTAATATCATAGAAATCGTATCTACTTCAAATGAGTTCACAACAATTGTTTCTCAAGTCGATATAGATCGAGCTTTTACCATTTTAATGAAGTTAAAAAGAGATAATTCGCTTTAATTTAATTTTTTAAGTTTTCCAGAACTATATTCTTGATTTTTTATTGATAATGGAGACCCAGCATAGTAAAGGTCTCCATTTCTTATTATTTCAGACCTAAATTTTGTATCATTTGCATTTACTTTAATTGGAGCACTCGAATTTGTAATGACATCTAATGAGTCAGTTGCAATAAAATCAGTTGTATTGCAGAACCCATTACCTTTTACAATAAAATGAGCAAAATTAGCTTTACCTGAAAGAGTAAAATCGCCGTTTCCTCCAGTCAAAAATGTTTCAAAGACATTCGATTTGATATTGTTTAGGATTACAGAACCTGCTCCATCACTAATAGTAAGTGAAAATAAATCTAAATTCAAAGTTCCACTATTTGTTAAAGTTTCAGAACCTATTATTTCTAAATTACTTAAAGTTGTAAAATGTATTTCAACGATAACCTTTTTACTGTAGTCACGAAGAAATCTACATTTATTTTCGTTTTTGATTTCAATTCTATTGTCTGCTAATTTTAAGTTTATGTGATTTAATAAATTTTTACCACCTTTTAATACAACTTTATCCGTTGAATCCTGTATTAATACAAATTTCATGTATTCATATAACTTTAACTTGTCAAACACATCCATTTTTATTTCTTTTTCTGTGTACTCTCCAACGGATTTAAAACAAGTTCGATCTTCAGGCTTCTTACATGAAAGAATCAATAGAAGGAGGAATGTTAAATAAAAATATTTTTTCATTTCGTTTTATAGTTAAAAGTATAACCAACACCAGTTTCAAAATAGTCGGCACTTGCAAAATGAGATTTTAGTACCACATTGAAAAATAAACCATTTTTCATGAAATAACGCATACCAACTCGATGGTATAGAAACATATCTGGTTGAAATTTATCACGAACATAAACCCCCATTCCTAATATGAATTGCATTTTATTTAGGGGTAAAATATAACCTGCAAAAACTCCAAGTTGTATGATATCTAACTGATTTTTTTGAATATCTGTTTTATAACCTAGTATACTTTGTTTCGAAAAAACATCAAATGCTATTTCTAATCCAACTTTAGGTTTAAATAAATACCTAGAGAAAATACTCAATGCATAAACGGGATATCTTCTTCCTCCAGTTGGATATATCTCTTTTTGTGAGAGAATTCCTGTTGCGCCAAAATAGATTTTCCTGAATTGTTGAACGTAATTTCTAACTGAATCAATATTTTTAGACTCTTTAAATGTATATCCATAACCTAGACTAATAAATGGTAAATTTATTCCAAGATTTGGCGTCTTCGAAGCTGCATTTGAGCAATGTGTCATGTCAATTCCAATTGAGATCTGATGACGATTAAAAACAAATCTATTTTTCAGTGCGATGCAAATTAAAGCATTTAGATGGGAACCGATAGCAGTGTTTTTAGGGTCTTTTATAGGGTCATATTCTTTCGTTCCATAAGCTAAACCATTACCTAGTTTCATTGAAAATAAATAATGTTTGCGCTTTACAAATGGAAATTCAATAAATTGATAGGCTCCAAAAAATCTCCCCAATATTTTATCGTTACTTACTGAGCCCGCAAATGCTGTTACGCCAATTAAAGGTTTTCTGTAATCAATATGCCATTGCTTTGAGCCATTTGGTTGTATGAAAAAAGAGAGTTCCTGTGCATACGCTTGACTTGTAGGTAAATGGTCTAATGTGTTATGATGAGCTGCTAAAAATCCTACTTTAGTTCGTGTTTCAATTCCCCAAGTAAGATTTTTCTGACTGTATAAAATTTGAGTCATCAAAAGCAATAAAAATACGCTACAATATTTCATAAGGCAAAGATAAAAATATTGTAATTTTAAAGTCAAATTATATAAAATAAAATGGATACAAGATTAATAGCATTCGAACGCTTATTGAATATAATGGATGATTTACGTGAGAAATGTCCTTGGGACAAGAAACAGACATTAGATACGCTAAGACATTTAACTATAGAAGAGACTTATGAATTGACGGATGCAATTCTACAAAATGATATGCAATCATTAAAAGGTGAAATCGGTGATTTATTTTTACATCTTGTGTTTTATTGTAAAATAGGTGAGGAGCAAAAAGCTTTTAATGTAACAGAAGTTTTAAATGCTATTTGTGACAAATTGATTCATAGACATCCACATATTTATTCGGATGTTATCGTTGTGGATGAGGCTGAAGTGAAAGCTAATTGGGAAAAATTAAAGCTTAAAGAGGGGAAGAAATCTGTTTTGGAAGGTGTTCCCGATTCTTTGCCTTCAATGGTTAAAGCAAGTCGAATTCAAGAAAAGGTGAGAGGTGTTGGTTTTGATTGGGATAATAAAGAAGATGTTTGGAATAAAGTACAAGAAGAGATTGCTGAGTTAAAAGTAGAAATTGATTCAGGAATTTCCCAAGAAAAAATTGAAGAAGAATTTGGAGATGTTCTTTTTTCTTTGGTTAATTTTGCTCGATTCATAAATGTGAATGCAGATGATGCGTTGTCCAGAACAAATATCAAATTTAAAAAACGTTTCCAATTAATGGAAGAATTGATTTTAAAAGAAAATTTGAAAATTGATGAATTATCTTTGGTACAAATGGATGTTTTTTGGGAGCAGGCAAAGCAATTGATTAAAAGAGATTTTACCGTTTAATCAATATTTTATACCAAAGAAACTATTTTTAAGAACTTCACTTTTATTTGGAGATAGAATTTGTATATTCGCTTCCAAAACTATATTTACAATACTAGGTTTATGAAATTTATTACTTCTCTATTTTTTTTCTTCTTATTTATTTCAATTTCTGTTGCTCAAGAACACGCCGTTCGTGGTTTTCTTTATGAAAAGAAAAATGGTGAACCCGTATTATTTGAGAAAGTAGTACTATTAAATCCGAAGGATAGTAGTATTTATGCTGGAGCAATGACAGATGTAAATGGATTTTTCACTATTCCAAAAGTTCAAATTGGAAAGTATATTGTGAAGATTGAAAATCCAAATTTTGTTACAATTACTGAAAACATAGAAATTAAAACGCAATCAGGCATTACTAATCTAAGATATGATTTAGCAAAACCAGAATTTGCGGCAACAGAATTGGAAGAAGCGATTATCAGTGCTGAAAGTAAAAAGAAAAAAACAGAGGTAAATATCTCGCAAATTAAACTTGATAAAAAAGCAGTTGAAAGAATTCCAAGTATTGGATCTGAAAACGATATCGTTGGAGCAATTAGTGTTACGCCAGGAGTTGTAACTACAGGAGATCAAGGTGGTCAAATGTATGTGAGAGGTGGGACACCAATTCAAAATAAAGTATTATTGGATGGGATGACTATTTATCAACCTTTTCACTCAATTGGTTTCTTCTCGATTTTTGAAACGGAGTTAATTAAAAATGTCGATATTTATACGGGTGGTTTTGATGCAAAGTATGGTGAACGTATTTCTTCAATCATGGATATTACCTATAAAGATGGAAACAAAAAAGACTTTGGCGGAAAATTATCAGTATCTCCATTTTTAGCTAAAATAGTATTGGAAGGGCCATTTAAAAGACAGAAAGATGGTTCTAATAGCCCGCTATCATTTTTATTTACAGCAAAACATAGTTTATTAGATCAAACTGCAAAACGATTATATCCAAAAGTTAATGATGGAAATGGATTACCTTTCAATTTTACGGATGTATATGGAAAAGTGACTTACAGTGGTGGTACAGGATCTAAAGTTAATTTTTTTGGTTTCCACAACAGTGACAGTGTAAATTATGGAATTGCGAATATTAACTTTAAGCAATCAGGAGGTGGAATGAATTTTCAAATTGTACCTTCTAGTTCATCGACTTTAATTAAAGGGCATGTTAATGGGAGTTCTTATAGCACGATTTTCGCAGAAGATCAAAAAGAACCAAGGTCAAGTTCAATCGGTGGTTTTGATTTAGGATTTGATTTTGTTCACTTTTTGAAAAATGGTTCTGATGTAACGTATGGTTTTAATTTTGGAGGATTTTCAACCAAATTCAAAACGATGAACGAGTTTAAGCAAACCATTAGTTTAGATAATTTTACTTCTGGGATTGGAGCTTATTTAAGTAGTAAAATCATCAGAAAAAGATGGGTTATCCAGCCGAGTATTCGAATTCAATATTATGTTTCATATTCTACTTTTTCTCCTGAACCAAGATTAGGATTAAAATACAATGCAAATGAAAAATTTAGATTGAAATTTTCGGGAGGACGTTTTTCTCAAAATTTTACTTCAGCTTCTTCCGATAGAGATGTTGTGAATTTATTTAATAGTTTATTATCAGCTCCTTCTGACGTGCAAGCAAAATTTGTAACTCAAATGGGAAAAGAGAAAAATGTAAAGAATGGTCTGCAATATGCTTGGCATGCAATCATGGGTTTTGAGTATGATTTAGCTAAAAATTTATCGATGAACGTAGAAGGTTATTTCAAGTTTTTCCCTCAATTAAGTAATATCAATACGAATAAAATGTATGAAGATGGGGCAATTGAATTTGCTACCAAACCAGATGTATTCAAAAAAGATTTTATTATTGAATCAGGAAAATCTTATGGGGTTGATTTGTTATTGAAATACAGTAAAAAACGATTGTTCATTTGGGGTGTTTATTCTTATGGTAAATCAACAAGATGGGATGGGTTTCAACAATACTTCCCTGTATTTGATAGAAGACATAACATCAATATTGTAACTTCTTATGCTTTTGGTAAGAAAAAAGGAACGGAATTAAATGTTAGATGGAATTTAGGTTCAGGTTTACCTTTTACTCCTAATGCTGGATTTTATCAAGGAGAAACGTTTCAAAATGGTGTAACAACGAATTATACTACTTCAAACCCAAGTTCAGTTTCGAATCAATTAGGAGATTTTAATTCTCAAAGATTACCATACTACCATAGATTGGATATCACCGTTAAAAAACAATTTGTATTCAAGAATAAAACAGTTTTAGAAACCATTTTCAGTGTTACAAATGTTTACAATAGAAGAAATATCTTTTATGTAAATAGAATTACTTCTAAAATTATTTATCAATTCCCAATCCTTCCAAGTATTGGTGTGAGTTATAAATTTTAATTAAAATTATATTTAGTGAAGCTCTTTTCCAATTTTTGGAAAAGAGCTTTTTTAGTTGTAATTACTTGTTTATAATGTATTTGTATTTCAATATTTTCGACATGCACTCACTTTAAGTATTTTTTTTGTTAAATATTTATATTGGGTAAACCCGTTTAGTGTAAAACTACCTGCTTAATTATCCAAAAAATGGAATACTGTATTTATTTTGGAATAAGTTTAATGTGTGCCAAAATAAAATCACTTGATAATTAATAACTTAGTTTTTTGGCAAGTGTTTGGTATAAGTACTATCAAAGAAATTTAGTTTTCTTTCATTAAAATGTTAGGTAGTAATAGCAAATATAGATAAACAATTTATTTTATTAATTAAAATTTCATTTCACGAATCAGATATCTAGTTTTAATACATATGATTTAGCAAGCTTAAAAATGAGGATAGTTAACGAACTTTTCTCATTTTTTTTGTCACAACTTTTTTGTCTATCATTTTTTGAGTAATTAATAAATATATCAATAAACAATAAAACATTTTATCCATAAAATGGAATATTTCTTTTATTATGGAAATTAATTAAGATATGCTAAAATAAAAAGCACTGATTATTAGTGGTTTATTTTTTTGGCAAGTATTTGGTGTTACTCGCTTCAAAGAAATTCAGTTTTCTTTTATAAAAATGTTAGGTAGTAATAGCAAATATAGATAAACAATTTATTTTTTTAATTAAAATTTCATTTCACGAAGCAGATATCTAGTTTTAATACATATGATTTAGCAAGCTTAAAAATGAGGATAGTTAACGAACTGTTCTCATTTTTTATTGAAATTATCATTTATTTACCCTGAATGTTAATTCTGAATGATGATTTGGTAACATGCTGAAATTTTCTTTTTTTTATCAGTATTTATTGTATATTTTTGTATAGTGAAATGGTTTACTAAATCTTTTTAGGGCTGTTATACATAATTGCTACATTACAAACTACATTATATGGTAAAAAAAATATTCTTCATTTTTTTATTGATTTCTTCAATTTCTTGTTTATTTAATGTTAGAACATATGCTGCTACGAGAACATGTATTGCAAGTGGGAATTGGTCAAGTATTAGTGTTTGGTCGAGTGGATTGATACCAACTTCTTCAGATGATGTGATTATTGGTAATGGCTTTACTGTTACAATTGATGCTGATGCTGATGCGAAATCTCTAACTGTTGGTGGTGGGACTTCAGGTATATTAATTTATGAGTCTTCTAATACTAGAACTTTAAATGTTGTAAATGATGTTACTATATTGTCAGGTGCATCTTTTACTTCTAATACAACTGGTAATCCAGGTGGTACACATAACTTAAATGTTGGAGGAAGTATCGTTAACAATGGTACTCTTGACTTTTATAACAGTAACAAGAGATTTGTTACTATAAAATTTACAGGGTCTGCATCAAAAACTTTTTCAGGAACAGGTGGTACAACAGATATTTATAAAATAACAATCAATAAAGGTACTTCAATCGCTTCTGTTTTAGAATTAAGTACTTCAAACTTTTCAGTAAGAGGCAATACAACTAATGGTACTGATTTTTTAACACTTACAAATGGGTTGTTCAAATTGTCTGGTTCTTTTACTGGATCAAGTATTGTTTTTCCAATTTTATATACAAATAACGGAATAGATGCGTATTGGATTTCATCAACTACAGGTTTCTGTTTGAATAATTCAAA
>CANGHX010000179.1 GCA_947453715.1 Flavobacteriales bacterium
GAAGTAAAAGCAGGAACAAAAGGTTCTATGCAAAGTATGTATTTATTTTTAGCAGAAAAGAATAAAGAATTTGGGATACGTTTGTCCATGGAAAATTTTTCTGAAATAGAAAAAGTGAAAATTTTTCCTATTTATGCAGTTAGGAATTTGTTTGAAGTAAAACATTAGATTAAAAAAATCCAGGTTAAAATTTTCAGATTTAACCTGGATTTCAAAAACGACTATACTTTATTTTTGTTTTCGTAATAATAACTACTATCGTATTTTTTAAAGATATATTGCTCTCCAAAAGCTTTCGATTTTTGACCTAAGAAGTTAATGACTGGATTATAAAACCAAGCTAGGTCTTTTCTAGTTTTCCAATTACCAAACACTTTTTTAAAAGTTTTTTCCAATTCTGTATCTTTATTAAAATCGCCTATATTACTTTTTATTCTATGATGAAGGTCGTCAAAAATAATATTCGATTTCGTTAAAGATTTTAAAAATTCTGAAACTGTTTGATCATTGAATTTAGCTTTATCATCCAAATATTTTTTCAAACTAGGATCTTTATGATAATTGGATGAAATGTAAGGGATGAAATTCAATTTATCTTGGTAAAAATCAGCATCATAATATTGATCTATTCTATCTCTTAATTGTTCAGCATTAAAACTATAAGACCAATAAAATGCATCTTTTAATTTTTGTGTCAAATTACCATCAGGTACATTCAATGTATCATTTATTACAGCTAATTGCACTATACTTGCAGCTATTGGAGTAGTAGCTTGAGCAGAAATTAATTTTTTCACATTTGGAAGATGAGTAGGCAGTAAATTTTGTATCGCCTTTTCGATTAAATTAGTTTCTACTGGAATAATACGGTTATTTGACTCGTACGGACTTAAAAATGAACCTGATTGACAAGCATCAGTGACAACAAAAACTCTTACAAACGGTTTAAAAGCCTTAAGTAAAAAGCGTAATATATTTTCAGAAAATATTTCACTTTTATTATAGGTGTAAAGGTAATTATACCCTTTTTTACTTTCACCATGAGTAGAGAAACTAATGAATACGACATCACCTGCAATAGCATGTTGTGCCATACACCAAATTCCACATATAATTCGATCTAAGGTGGCGTCACTATCTTTAAGTTTATAAATAAAATCATATCCTCTATACTTTAATTCACCATTCCAATAATCAACATCGTTTAAACATTCCTTTAAATCGATGTCACCTGTGTTATCCCATTTTGTGAAATCGTTTATCCCAACTGTTAATGCATAACCTTTTGGATAATATAAATTGTTAGTTGTAGTTGGCATTTTAATTCGTTAATGGTTCAAAAATATTTCTTAGATCGAATAAATTACTTTTATGTCCGTATTGAGATCCTCTAGGAAAATTATATGAATTAAATTTCACTAAATTTTTCAAGTCATCTATTAATCCTAAAAATTCTAATCTATCCTCTTCTGGAATAGAATCAAATTTTCTTAATGAATTTGCATGTTCAATACTATCAATAAAAACATTTGTTTTAAAATTAATTTTTTTCATGTCTCCAGATAATACTTTAAAAAGTGGAATACCTGAATTCACTTGCAACCCTGTTTGTACATAAACTAAAGAAGCAATATTATCATATTTATATAAGAATTTATCAACCTTATTACATTTGTTCATATAATAAACAGGGAAGAATTGATCTTTGTATAATCCTTTCAATGCTGGAATGAAATTATTGTATTTATATTTTTTAATTTCTCCTGCTGATTTTTTAGCATAGAAAATTTCACAACATTTAATAAATACTGAATCAATTGCATTCGTGTAATCATCTGCTGAAGTAATGTAATAAACCTCTGCTGCTAAAGGAATTTCTCCACTTTTATTTATAAGTTCTTCAATTTTGCTTTTTGTAGCAACATCCACCTTTTTTAAGCAATTTTTAATTAGATCTATTTCATCAATTGTTAAATCTGGAGTTGTTGTATCTAAAAAGGTTCCTGATTCACATGCATCTACAATTAAAGTAATTGAAACATAAGGTTTAAATATTTTTAGCAAAAATAAAATTATCCTATCAGAAATTAAGTCATCATAAGTTGCAAGAATATTTTGTGAACCAAAAGCTTCTTTGTCGAAAAGACCATGCGTTGAAAAAAGTATTGTAACTTGTTCACATTCATTCGCTTTTGCAGCTAAATTTAGAATTGCTAGAACTACATTTTCAGTCGTAAAATCTTCTCCAATAATTGAATATATATTTTCGCATGAATAAGCGTGATGTTCTTGAAGAATTTGTTCCCAAAAATATACATCCTTGTCTCCTTGTATAGTGGAATTCCCATTTGAATAGGTAGTTCCACCAAATAATAAAGCATATCTATCTTTCATCATTATACAATTTGAGTTCCATTATCAGAATTATCTACTTTTAAAGGCGACATTATTTGATCTAAATCACTTGCCATATCATTTAAAGCTGAATCAATATCTGCTCGTGCAGCAACAAAATCAGGATTTGATAAATCAATGTCTTCCGTTAAGTCATTAATGGGTTCACCAGGAGCAGGAGTATCTTCTTCTTCCTCGGTGTGATCTTCATTATTCTTTTCCGTTTCTTCTTCTGTGTTTTCGGTAGCTCCTTTTCCACTTATCATGTTTCTCAAATGTTCCTCCATTAATTCATCTTTGACTTCTTTTGGAAGTTTAGAATTATTAATTGCCTTTTGAATACTATCTGAATTCTTTTGATTAGAAGCCAAAGTAGCCATTTGATTTGCTGCATCTGCATAATGTTTAGCTGCTTCTCCGGTTGTTAGCATACCTTGTTTTGCTAATTCTTGAAGTCCTCCTAAACCTGTAATATCTCTAAACGAATCGTTTTTAACAATGTTATTCAATGCTGTTGTTAAACCAGAAGGATCAGGTAATGCTTGTGGATCTTTTAATGAGATCAAAGCATCTGCAAAATCTTTTGCACTTAGATTTCCTGAACTTTCATATCTTGAATCGGTATTCAAAGGCGAAATAGTTGTTGGATCGTCAGGTATTGGATGCTCTTCCCATTTCCAATAACGAGTATCATCGATACGCTCACATGAATTACAAGCTCCCATTACAGCTTCTGCAAATACACCTTTCGTAGGAACACTAATTCTGAATGGTACAGTTTTAAATCCTCGTTTAGGCATGTAATGATTCATCAACGCCGAAATAGTAGTACCATCTTCTAAAATGATCGCATCATCATCAAACCTAAATTTAGGATCCAAATTATAACCTGGAGCAACTGGCATAATGATGTTATTTCCAACAACACCAATAACGCGGTTTTCTACTACAGAGGCAACACTTCTCATTTCATCAGGATAATAATTACCTGTACCTGGAATTTTTCTTCCTGGGACTTTAATTTGAAGTCCGTCTAATAACATATATCGTCTATCTGGACTCATCATGTAAAATATCCAATGATGATAAGCTTCTAAATTGCCGTTTAAGTGTTGAATTAATTCATTTCTAAGTTTAATATCTTCTGAACGTGGATTTACTAATTCTTGATTATTTAATGGAGTATCAATTGTGATTCTTTCTCCCGCAGCTAAATTTGCTGTATCTGTAAAGTTTACAAATAAATTGCCTTTAAAATTTTGTGAAGCATAATCCATTGTTCCAGCACTCAAACGAACGAATGAACCGGCAGGCAACATTTGTGGAGCATTGATATTTCCATAAAATATCTCAACTTGATTAAACAAGGCTCTCGTCAAGGTTGTTAATGTCACATTAATATTTGATAAACCAACTATAACTTCTTCACCTAATTTGCCATTCGACATTTTAGAACGTTTCGAACCATTATTTGTTCGACTGAAAATTTTTAATTGTCCTGATGCTGGTGTTAAAGGATATCTTAAATTATTTACCGATGGAAAGAAGCAAGAAATCGTTAAGTTTTTAATGTAAAATGACAACCAATCTACTGCTTCCATTTCTTGTTGGAATACTCCATCGCGAAGTCCTGGAGCAACAGCTAAGACACGTCTTCTAATTTCAGCCCATCCTGGAATAAATCCTAATTTTGTCGACCAATTGTTAATGTCATCTTGATTATTAATGAGGTGTTTAGCACGCTCTTCCTCATAAGCGCTTTTCAATTCACTTGCACCTGAAAAAATACTTACTCCACTATTAATGCTAGTGATAAAAGTACTAAATGAAGGTGTATTTGTAGGGTAAATTTCCTCAGGTCGATTTATAAAAACGTCTAACTTCAATTTTACATTGATCGTTTTTAATCGTTCATCACAATACCTCGTATTTGGAAATGAAGCATAGGCATCTTGATTATTTTCTGCATTAAAACGATAATATCTTCTTACCGCATCAAATGCTCTAATCATCGATCGATTTGGAATGGCTCTTTTTAGAATATCTTCCCATCGAATTACTTTTGCATCATCAAATGGAGTAATTGGTAATGGGATAAATAAACATTCTTTTACATCAGCTATTTCATTATGCACCGCAAAATGTCTTAGCACTTCAAAATATTGAACTGTCATTGCGTGACAATGATTGTAATTGGCTACCACCTCTGTTCTTGCAGATAAATGTTCACCTTGATTGACTGCTTGAATAACTGTTGAGCGTGACGATCGTATAGCTGAAGCTTTTTGCATCGTTTTGTCTTTAATTTGCTGCAACGAACTTCCAGCTAAATCACGAGAAGAACTTTGACTCGCAGAACTGTTCATGTTTGTATTCGACATTGAAAAACTTCCACTAACTCCTACAGAAACAGGAGTTGGTGTGGAAACACTTACACCAACACCCCAAGAAGTAGTTTTTCCCTTTACTTGAGAATCTGCTTCTTGACTTTCATTCAATACTGAACTTACAATTTCATTGATGTCACGATCTCTTGATTGCTCATTTGATAAACTTTCACTTTGCGTTTGATCTTCTGTACGTTGTGCTTCATCATATCTATCCCAGTCATAGACTGCAATTTGTCTTTTTTGACCTGGAGCAAGAGGCAATGAATATAATAAATCACCCATTGAATAACCGTCTGCTTTCCAAACTTGACGAAATTCAATGAGATGTCCATGAGCAATTGAAGTATTTTGATATGTTGTTGGCGTATCGTCCCAATCTAACATATTGTTTACAGAAAGTTCTTTACGAGTACCCAAATTATTGAGTATCCTTGTTCTCTCTGTTTTCTTTTCAGCTAATAATTGTTTTGCATTTGCAAGAGCATTTTGAGCAGCAGTAATTTTATTGTTTGCTGTTGACGATTTAGGAGTAGTGGTCATTCCTGTATCATAAATAACAGGGTAAGCCTCTTTTTCTAGAGAAAAAATATCCTTCTGAATTCGTTTGATTGTTTCGTCAAGATTTTGAAGGGCAATTGTATCTTCAGGTGTTATAATTGAAGGATCTGTTGTACGAATAATTCTGAAATAACTAAATTCTTCTAGCGCTCTATTTGGAGTTGTGAAATTTGTACAAGAACCACCTATGTCTTGCGTGTAATTATCGTTTGCTATCAAATCTTCATTATCAGGAAGACGAGGTATGAAATTAGAAGAATTATTTTTACACGCACAATCATCATGCTCTTCTTGTGTTTCAAACTTTTCTAACTCGGTTTGAATTAACAAAGCGAATTCAGGAAATGAGCCATCCTCCTTTAAATTAATTTCGATTTTTTCATTAGGTGAAGTAGCTGCTATTGCATATGCCACTCTAAATTGTCCAACTGGATAATCAAAAATTAAATTACCATTCGCATCAGAACTTGTAAGTGCTAACGGAGTACTAGCATCACTATTTATTTTTTGTCCAAATACAACTACTTGAACATTTTTTGGCGTTATGCGTGCTTGTAAATCGGCAAGTTTTGCTTTGAATTTTGTTAGTTTTACTACAGGAGTTGTTCCTATTGTTGAAGAGGTGATTTCTGTCATAGAATTTGTATTTGATGAAATAGAATCATTTATTAAAGGAGGCGTTTCTGAAAGAAATCCAGAATTTATGACGCCAGTTTTAGTATCAATTTTAAAGAAGAGCGTATTGTATTCCGATAAAGCTTTATCTGACTCCTGAAGAGATCGATTCAGTTGCTCTTTATTTAATATTAAAATTGATGCAATTTGCTTATCTCCATAAAATATATTTAACGGGTAAGGATATTTTAGGATGGATCCGATTATTGTTTCTGGTAAATAAAGTTTACCATCTATTGTAACTTTATAGGGATCATTTTTATTGATTTTCCCAGTTGAAAAATCACTTGAATAGACGATTAATTTTTCGTTATCAATAGTTGAGTCTGAAAAATATAATTGTATAGTTATTAGTTTCATTTACATTTTTTCTGACGAAAATAATAATTGAATGAATGAACTAATTAAAATTATAATGAAAAATTTAGTTGAAGTAAAAAATACTTATTAAACAAATATTTCACAAACTCAAATTAGCATTTCACAAACTTTACGATTGAATTTAACTCCTAAAAAAGCTAAATATTTATTCAAAAAAAACTCCAAAAACAAAAAAAGTGCTTGATTCCTCAAACACTTTTTTTCTTCGCTCAAATAATATTGATTTTTTAAACCGATTCTATTTTTTGTTTTAATGTACTTACACTCATCCCACCGCTTTGTTTCCAAATTAACTTTCCATTTTTGAATAAGATAAAAGTTGGAACACCTCGAATTTGAAATTTATCAGCCACCGCAGGATTTTTATCGACATCGATTTTTAGGATGTTGACTTTATTTCCCATTTTTTGTTTTAACTCGTCTAAAACAGGGTGCATCATTTTACAAGGTCCGCACCAAGTGGCATAAAAATCAACCAATGTTGGTGTTGGCGATTTTATGATTTCGTTGAATTTTCCCATTTTCATTTATTTGTATACAAAGTTAATGATTGAAAAAGCATTTATTTGTCACTTTAGTAACAAAGAGTTTAATGATCTGCTACAACAGTTGCTTTTGCTGTTTTTTTATAGCGAATCATTAATACGATTGGAATACAACATAAAATTAACGTTCCTACCATAAAAAATCCTTGGTTGTAACTTA
>CANGHX010000180.1 GCA_947453715.1 Flavobacteriales bacterium
GATAGTTTGTTAGGTTTAAAAAATTCAATTATCACTTTAACTAATAAATGGCAAATAAATGAATTGGAATATATTAGATAATAAATTAATTAAAGAATTTAGATTCAAAAATCAAACAGAATTAGCTGAATTCCTATTAAAAGTGGCAAAATTAGCGGATGAAAATGATCATCATCCAGATGCTGAAATATATCAGTGTTCTAGATTAAGATTGAAATTATTCACCCATACAGAAAATGGAATCAGTGAATTAGATAGAAAACTAGCAAAGTTAATTGATTCACTTTAAAATTACATAGGTAGCTGAGCGGAGTCGAAGCTACCTATGTATATTTTATTAACCTCTTCTTCTTTCTAAAAGGACCATCATCATTAATCCCAAAAGAATTCGTTCACTATCACCTTCTTGAAGGTTCTCTAATTTTTCTAATTTAAATTTTCTTCCGAAAAACGATTTTTCTTTCGATAAGCGAGCAATTGTTTTACCATCATTTGATAAAATGCCATATTTTGGATTAAATGCATATCCCGTAAATATTCCAACTACAGGAATTTCACTCATCAATGTATCAAATACTTTTGCCCAAGGATTTTCTTCTTTTATTGAAAATTCTTTGTTTTTATCTGCATCAAATAATTCATAATGTGCTTTCCAAAGTGATTTCATACCTTTTCTTCCAACACTTCCTAATACTTGCTCGTTGTTGTTTGTAAATTCATAATTTGCACTAAAATCAATAATTTTATTCGCATTGATTTTATATTTCAATTCGCTTTTATTCTCGTCACCGTAAACCATAATTGCTTCTTTTAGACGAAACATTTTTTGGCGTACATACGCAATAGTTTGTCCTGAAGCATCTTTAGCGATAAAATCATTGGATAGAGTTCCTAATTTAAATTCAAATGTAAGTGGATAATTGAATTCTTTAAAGTTTGCATTTGCTATAACAGCATTGTCTAATAATTGTTCTTCTTGAATCATTTTAAGTTAAATTTTTGTCTAAGATATAAAACTTGATGAAATAAAAAACCCGCTTAGTATCTAAGCGGGTTTCAACTTTATTGATTTCAGATTATTTTAAATCTGGCATTTCTCTTGTAAAAGCAGGAATTCCAGTGATATCCATACCTGTAATTAACAAGTGAATATCATGTGTTCCTTCATACGTAATTACAGACTCTAAGTTCGCCATGTGACGCATCATAGAATATTCGCTTGTAATACCCATTCCGCCGTGTATTTGACGAGCTTCTTTAGCAATGTTTAATGCAATTTCGCAGTTATTACGTTTCGCCATAGAAATTTGAGCAGAAGTTGCTTTTCCTTCATTTCTTAACTGACCTAATCGGAACGTTAATAATTGTGCTTTCGTGATTTCAGTTATCATTTCAGCCAATTTCTTTTGCGTTAATTGAAAAGCAGCAATTGGAACTCCGAATTGTGTTCTTTCTTTAGAATATCTTAAAGCTTGATCGTAACAATCCATAGCAGCACCTAAAGCACCCCATGCAATACCGAAACGAGCAGAATCTAAACAGCTTAATGGAGCACCTAATCCAGATCTTCCAGGTAAAATATTTGCTTTCGGAACTTTTACATTCACAAAAATTAATTCACCAGTAGCTGAAGCTCTTAATGATAATTTTCCATGCATTTCAGGAGTTGAAAATCCTTCCATTCCTCTCTCTACAACGATACCATGAATTCTTCCAGTTTCATCTTTAGCCCAAACTACAGCGATATCTGCAAAAGGAGCATTAGAAATCCACATTTTAGCACCGTTCAAAATAACGTTTTCACCGTCACCAGCATCTTTGAAATTAGTGATCATTCCAGCTGGGTTTGATCCATGATCTGGTTCAGTTAAACCAAAACATCCCATCATTTCACCTGTAGCTAATTTTGGAAGGTATTTTTGTTTTTGTTCTTCAGATCCATATTTCCAAATAGGATACATTACTAAAGAGCTTTGAACTGAAGCAGTAGAACGTAAACCTGAGTCACAACGCTCTAATTCTTGCATAATCAAACCATAAGAAATTTGGTCCAATCCTGGTCCACCATATTCTTCTGGAATGTAAGGTCCGAAAGCACCAATTTCTCCTAATCCTTTTAATAAATGAGAAGGGAATGTTGCTTTTTCAAAATGCTCATCAATGATAGGGGAAACTTCTTTCTTTACCCAAGCACGTGCAGCATCACGAATCATTTTATGCTCTTCTGTCAATAAATCGTCCAAATTGTAGTAATCTGGTTGTACGTATAAATCTGTTGCCATATTTAATGTTTCTATTTTAACTTTGTAAAAATAATTAAAATTTTTATGCTTTGCAGAAATTTTCATTAATTTAGAGGATATTTGTTAAATCTTTACAAAGAACAGTATATTTTGTTAAATATTGCACATCAAATAGTCGGTTATAATTCAACAGTTTCAATTCCTTCACATTTAATTGAACGAGAATTTAACATTACGAATTTATTGATTCCAATTATTATCATTTCATTTTCGTTAATTACTTTGGCGAAATATAGAAACACCCGTATTATCATTATATTATCAAAATTGTTTTTGAGTTCTAAAAATTTAGAATATATATTGAAGGAAGAATTGAGGATTAATTCAATAAGTTCAGTCGCGTTGGTGATTAATTATATTATAGTTTTAAATGCTTGTTTATTTCTAAGTTTTTATCACTTCTTTCACTTCACTACAATAACCTCTATTCTGTTTTCAATTGCTTCTTCTTTTGGATTAATAGCTATTCAAATCATTGGTTTATGGATAGTTGGATTTATTTCAGGAGAAACGAAATCGGTAACTGTACCAATAACAGAAACTGTAATTTTGTATGAATCTTTTGGAATTTTATTGTTTTTTATAGCTCTTTGTTGGATGTTAAATCCACAATTTTCGTTTCTTTTCTTAAAATTATTTTTGGTAGTAATTTTGGTAGAAATGATCGTTCGTTTTTCTAAATGCGTACTGTCAGTTTTAAGGCGTGGTGTAGTATGGTATTATATTATTTTATATCTTTGCACCCTTGAAATTTTACCTTTAGTAGTAGTCTATTTCTACTTTAAAAGTAATTTCATGTATTAATTTGATTGTTAATGTTTTAACGTACTGAAAAATTGGCTATTAAAACTATATTGGTGTCACAACCAAAACCAGAAGGGGACAAATCGCCATATTATGATTTGGCTGATAAATATAAGTTGAAAATTGATTTTCGACCATTTATTAAAGTTGAAGGTATTGCTGCTCAAGAATTTAGAACTCAAAAAGTAAATATTCCTGAGCATACTGCTATTATTATGACTTCTAAAGCAGCAATTGATCATTTCTTTCGTATTGCTGAAGAAATTCGTTTTGAAGTTCCAGATACTATGAAGTACTTCTGTATTTCTGAGGCTGTTGCTTATTATCTTCAAAAATATGTCAGCTTCAGAAAAAGAAAAATATTCTTTGGTAAACAAACAATTGAAGAATTAGTAGAATTGATGAAGAAACACAAGGGTGAGAAATTCTTATTGCCTTGCACAGATATTTTAAGAGATAAAATTCCAGAAACTTTAGAAGAACATCATATTAATTTTACTAAAGCAACTTTATATAGAACTGTTGCAGCAGATTTGTCTGATTTAGAAGATGTTTATTATGATATGTTGGTGTTTTTTAGTCCAGGAGGAATTGAATCATTAATGAAAAATTTCCCAGATTTTAAACAAAATAATACATTTATTGCCGCTTTCGGTCCTACAACAGCTAATGCAGTAATTAAAAATAATTTGCGTTTAGATGTTCATGCACCTCAACCAAATGCACCGTCAATGACAGCAGCGATTGAATTGTATGTAAAAGAGCAATTAAAAAAGAAATAAAAATCTTCATACATTAAATAATTAAAGTCTATTAGTTCAAACTAATAGACTTTTTTGTTTTAACCCAATCCAAAATTTACACATTAAAGGTTTTCAAAATCTAGAATCCAAAATTTAAAATTCATTTTGAGTGTTATCCACCTTTCTCCGTTCATAATTTCTCCTTCTCACGATTTTAACTCGCATTAAGTTTCTCATATTTGCTATACTTAATTAATTATAGTTATTATGAGATTTATTTATTTGTTTATCAGTATTTTACTATTTACTTTTTCATGTGTTCCAGCTAAAAAATACAATGATTTAGTAGCAAGAGAGAAACAATGCAGTGATGAATTAGAAAAATATAAAACAAGTTCGTTAGATTTCGAAGGAAAATTCAAAGACATTGAAGCAAAACACACTGTTTTAATGAAGGAAGTAGCTACGTTAAAGATTGATACAAATGAATTAGGAACAAAATTTAGATTATTGCAAACACAATATGATAAGATTGTAGATCAAAACGAAGTACTAGAAAACAAATATGATAAATTAAGATTATCTGGAGCTAAAGAAACATCTTTATTACAATCTGATTTAGAAGCAAAGAATTTAGAGTTACAACGAAAAGAAGATGCTTTAGAAACCATCGAGAAGGAATTAAATTTAAAGTCTAAATTATTAGCCGAAAGAGAGCAACGCGTTAATGAATTGGAAGAATTAATCAAGCGTAAAGATGATGCTGTTATGGCATTAAAAACAAAAGTTTCAAACGCATTAAAAGGTTTTGAAAACAAAGGCTTAACAGTCGTTCATAAAAATGGAAAGATATACGTAAGTCTTGAAGCAAAATTATTATTCAAAACGGGAAGTGTTGCTGTAGAAGAAGAAGGTAAAAAAGCTTTAATTGAATTAGCAAAAGTATTAGAGCACGAAAAGGATATTGAAATAATTGTAGAAGGTCATACAGATACAGATAAGTTATCAAGTCCAACCAGTCCAAAAAACAATTGGGAGTTATCTGTATTACGTTCTACTTCAGTAGTTGATATTATGATTGCAAATTCAAAAGTAAATCCGTCTCAATTAATGGCAGCTGGACGCTCAGAATTCCATCCGGTTGATTCTCAAGATAAAGCAAAAAATAGAAGAATTGAAATAATAATTTCACCTAATTTGAATGAATTGTTCGACATTATTAATAAATAAACGATTTTAGAATAATATTAAAAACCCTTTGTAACTTTACAAAGGGTTTTTTGTACCCAATATTTATGCTCGAATCCATACAATTAAAATTAAAATCGCTCCCAAACAGTCCTGGAGTTTATCAGTATTTTGATGCTGATGGAACGATTATTTATGTAGGAAAAGCAAAAAATCTAAAGAATAGAGTTTCATCTTATTTTAATAAAAATCAGGAAAACGGGAAAACGAGAGTACTAGTCCGTAAAATTGTAGACATACAGTATATTATTGTTGATACTGAATTTGACGCATTATTGCTCGAGAATAGCTTAATCAAAAAATACCAACCTAAATATAATATTCAATTAAAAGACGATAAAACATATCCTTGGATTTGCATCAAAAAAGAACCATTCCCGCGCGTATTTTCAACTAGAAGATTGGTAAAAGATGGATCAAAATATTTTGGACCTTATCCCAGTGTTAAAGTATTAAATACATTATTGACTTTATTAAAAGAACTATATCCTCTAAGAAATTGTTCATTTGATTTATCAAAACAAAAGATTGAAGAACGAAGGTATAAAGTTTGTCTCGAATACCATATCGGAAATTGTAAAGGTCCGTGTGAAGCAAAACAATCGGAAAGTCAATATCAACTCTATATTACTCAAATTGAAAATATTGTAAAAGGAAATTTGAATAGTGTTGTTCAAATATTGAAAAATATGATGCAAGAATATGCAACTAATTTCCAATATGAATTAGCTCATGAAATCAAACAAAAAATTGATATTATTGAACAATATAAAGCGAAATCTACCATTGTTTCTCCAACCATTCATGAAGTCGATGTTTTGACAATTGTAGATGATGATAAATCAGCTTTCATTAATTATTTAGTGATAAGTAATGGAACTATCATTCATGGTTACACAACAGAAGTAAAGAAAAAATTAGACGAAACACCTGACGAAATAATAGGTTTCGTTTTACCTGAATTAAGAGAACGCTTTGAAAGTCAATCCAAAGAAGTGCTATTAGAAAATCCGATTGATTTAAAAATAGAAGGTATTCAATTTTCGGTTCCACAAAAAGGTGATAAAAAGCACTTGGTAGAATTATCAATCAGAAATGGGAAATTCTATAAATTAGAAAAACTCAAAAAAGAGAAAATAGTCAATCCTGAGCGACATACAGAGCGTATTCTAGAACAAATAAAAAAGGACTTTAGATTAAAAGATCTACCTGTTCACATAGAATGTTTTGATAACTCAAACATTCAAGGTACAAATCCAGTTTCGGCTTGCGTAGTTTTTAAAAATGGAAAACCGAGTAAACAAGATTATCGTCATTTTAACGTTAAAACTGTTGAAGGACCGAATGATTTTGCGACAATGGAAGAGGCTGTTTATCGAAGATATAGGAGAATATTAGATGAGGAACAAACATTGCCTCAATTAATAGTGATCGATGGAGGGAAAGGTCAATTAAGTTCAGCATTAACGGCGTTGGAAAAATTAGATTTAAGAGGAAAAGTAGCAATTGTAGGTATTGCAAAACGACTAGAAGAAATATTTTTCCCAGGTGATAGCTTACCAATTTATTTAGATAAACGAAGTGAAAGCTTAAAAGTGATTCAATTTCTTAGAAATGAAGCGCATCGATTTGGTATTACACATCACAGAAATAGAAGAAGTAAATCGGCCATAGATTCAGAAATCGGAGAAATTGAAGGAATTGGACCAAAGACACAAGAACTATTGATGAAGACGTTTAAAACAGTTTCAGCAATTAAAAAACTTGAATTAAAACAATTGGAAGAGACTGTTGGTTTTTCTAAAGCAAAAATTGTTTGGAATTATTTTAATCATTAAACGATTTAGTAAATCCTAGATGAATCGTTTAATTCTGACTATCAATTCTTCAAAAATATAGA
>CANGHX010000181.1 GCA_947453715.1 Flavobacteriales bacterium
AAGATGCAACGGTTCAAATTTCTTGGTTTTGGTTAGGAATTGGTGTTGTTTCAGCTTTCTTTTCAGGTTTGGCTTATAATTCGATATTAAAAGCGAAAGAAACGGAGCATACATTGAATATCGTGATTTACTTTCCAATGCTTGGTATTCCTGTTATGGGGATTTGGTGTTTATTTGATTTTGTGATGCCACATGGATTATCTTGGTTGTATTTACTTGTCATTGGAGTCTTCACACAAATTGCTCAAATAGCGATGACAAAAGCATTTCAAATCGGAGAAGCAAGTACAATTTCACCTTTTCAATTTATAGGTTCGATCTATGCTTTATTGGTAGGCTATTTTATTTTTGAAGAGAAATTAACAACTGCAGTATTAATTGGGATCGTATTGATTTTGATAGGTGTAATTTCTAATATTATTGTGAAGCATCGATTGAATAAAAAAAGTTGATTTAATTATCACATTGATTGAAAAAAAACAGATAAAAAAATTGTAACTTCGAAACATGAATCGTACAATTAATCGGTTTCATTTAGCCAATTTTGGCAATCTTGAATTACTTGCAAAACAAGTGGTCGAAGGTTTTATTACAGGTCTACATAAAAGTCCTTTTCATGGATTTTCAGTAGAGTTTGCGGAACATCGATTGTATAATTCAGGCGAATCAACGCGACATATTGATTGGAAACTTTATGCCAGAAGTGGTAAGGTTTTTACAAAAAAATACGAAGAAGAGACAAATTTAAGATGTCAAATAGTCATTGATTGTTCAAGTTCTATGTTGTTTCCGAAAGGAAAAGAAATGAATAAACTTGAATTTTCTGTTTATGCTGCAGCTTCTTTTATTGAATTATTCAAGAAACAACGTGATGCAGTAGGTGTATCTTTATTTACAGAGAACTTGGATTTGCATACACAAGCTAAATCTTCTCCAGCACATTTACGATATTTATATGCAGAGTTAGAGAAACATTTAGTTGAATATTCTGAAGAGAAAAAAACGTTAACAAACTCAATTAAAGCAATAAACGATATTGCTGAATTGAGCCATAAGCGAAGCTTGATCATTATTTTTTCAGATTTGTTGGATGATCCTTCAAAATCAGATGAATTTTTTCAAGCATTACAGCACATGAAACACAACAAACATGAAGTCATCGTATTTCATGTTGTGGATAAAAAGTTGGAGGTTGATTTTGAATTAGATAATCGTCCTTACACGCTTGTTGATATGGAAACGGGAGAGCGAATGAAATTGCAACCTGCAGAAATTAAAGAGAAATATAAAGAAGCTGTTGGAACGTATTTTCAAGAATTAAAATTGAAATGCGCAAATCTTCAAATAGATTTTATGCCTGCAGATATCAATGATGGTTTTCATCCTGTATTATTACAATATTTATTAAAACGAGGAAAGTTATTCTAGACTTTCACTTATACATTTTTTATGATTCAAGGAAAAAAGAATTTTTTCAAAAAAGCAGTTAAACCAGAATTTCATTCATATCCAGTGAAAGAGACGTCTGAATTAATGAAGTTTTTAATGGTGACTTTACCTGGTAAAAGTCGTGACAATATTAAAACATTATTGAAGAAAAAATTGGTGGAAGTTGATGGTAGGGTAGAGACTAAATTTAATCATCCGTTAACACCTGGACAAAAAGTTTCAATTCGTCCAAAATCTGGTTCTGTTGAACAAAAAAAATATACAGGTGTTGAGATCGTTTTTGAAGATAAAGATATTCTTGTCATTAATAAAGATGCGGGTTTATTAACAATTGCCAATAATAAAGAAACTAAAAAAACAGCTTACGCAATATTGAGTGAGCATGTTAAAAAGAAAAATAAAGACGCTAAGATTTTTATTGTTCACCGTTTAGATAGAGAAACTTCTGGTTTGTTGTTATTCGCTAAAAGTGAGGAAATCAAAGTTAAATTACAGGAAAATTGGAATGATAATATCTTGGAAAGAACTTATTTAGCTTTAATAGAAGGAAAATTAGAAAAACCTCATGGCGTTTATACTTCTTTCTTAATTGAAAGTCCAAGTTCTTTATTGGTTCATTCTTCTCAAAATGCAGCGAAAGGTCAGAAAGCAGTGACACATTACAAAACAATTGTTTCAAAAAGAGGCGTTTCATTGATGGAAGTTAATCTTGAAACAGGAAGGAAAAATCAAATTCGTGTTCATTTCCAAGATTTAAAACATCCTGTAGTTGGTGATAAAAAATATGGAGCTACCAATCATTCTCTTGGAAGATTAGGATTACATGCGAAAGTATTGGCTTTTAAACACCCTAAAACAGGTAATGTTGTTCGTTTTGAAAGTGAAACTCCAAAGAAATTTTTGAAATTATTGTAATTAGAAATTCGATTTATCGGTAATATGACCAAAAAGGAAAAAGCGAAGTTTATCATTGAGGAATTAGAAAAATTATATCCTGAAACACCAGTTCCATTGGATCATACTGATTCTTATACTTTATTGATCGCTGTTTTACTTTCTGCTCAGTGTACGGATGTGATGGTTAACCGTGTGACTCCAAGTTTGTTCAGTCGTGCAAACAATCCGTTCGATATGATTAAGTTAACGGTTGATGAAATTCGAGAAATTATTCGTCCTTGTGGTTTGTCTCCTAAAAAAGCGAAGGCAATTTATGAATTATCTCATATTTTAATTAACCAACACGGTGGAGAAGTTCCTGAAAGTTTTGAATTATTAGAAGAACTTCCAGGTGTTGGACATAAAACTGCTTCTGTTGTAATGTCTCAAGCGTTTGGAGTCCCGGCTTTCCCCGTAGATACACATATTCATCGTTTGTTGATTAAATGGGGAATTACTAAAGGTAAAAATGTAGTTGAAACGGAAGCGGATGCTAAAAAACTATTCCCAAGAGAACTATGGAATAAATTGCATTTACAAATCATTTTTTACGGCAGAGAATATTCTCCAGCAAGAAGTCCACTTTTAGAAAAAGATTACATAACAAGAACTATCGGAACGAAAGAGGCAATTAATGGATTGAAATAGTTCGTTTTTTTTCAACAGTTATGTTTGAACCTTCAACAAGAAAAGCAGAAATAGGTTCAAGTTGATTTAAAATTGAAAAATCATCACCATAAACGTTCTCAAAATCTAGTTTTACATCAGATGAAATAATCGGATACATTTCCCAGCGAGGATGCGTTACACCATATTCAAATGTTTTTTTCTCAGAATATTTTGTATAACCCCAATAATGTTCGGTAATAAATTCGGCTTCACTACCAATAGGAATTTCTATCAATCGATTCTCTGCAATTGCTTGCAACGAATGCATTTTTTCTGAAAATTTAAAGCGATATTGAATGTTTAATTGTTGTTCGTCTATTTTCCAAGAATGACCCATTTTAACCGTTTCGTAATGCTCATTGTAAACAGTGTTCGCTACAAATGATAGGGCAGCTTTTGGTACAAGTTCTTTAATAAAAACTGCACCTCTTTTCCATTCATTCTTTTCAAAATATTTCACGTAAAAACGAAGATTTACTTCTTCAAAATTAGAATGATAGGGTATTTTAAATCCTAGTAAGCGTGTATTTAGGAATAAAAACCCAATTAAACTGACATAACATTTACCTTCAAACAAATCGAGTTCTGTTCCTTTTGGAATGTATTTCTTTAAGATTTCACGATCGATTGTGTAATTAAAAATCAGTAATTTTCTCCATTCAGCTGTTAAAAATGATTTTCTCATAATGATTTTTTTAATGCGTTAAATGCTTTATCAATTGTTGGGTATTGAAATTCAAAACCAGCTTTTAATAGATTATCAGGAATCACAAATCGGCTTTTTAATATCAATTCTGTTTCAGTAGAAATAATGAAAGCACCGATTTCAAGTAACAATCGTGGACTATTCAAATGGAATTTTACACCAATTGATTGTCTCAATACTTTCATGAATTCAGAATTCGTAATCGGGTAGGGAGCAGTGGTGTTAAATAGTCCTTCAAGTTTATTTTCAATGATAAAATTGATACTGTTAATCAAATCGGTTTCATGAATCCAACTGACCATTTGTTTTCCATTTCCTTGTTTTCCACCAAGTCCAAATTGAGCCATTTTTTTTAATCGTGGATAGACACCATCTTCTTTACTCAACACCAAACTTGTTCTTAAAATTATTTTTTTTGTATTCGAGAAAGATTTGGTTTGTTCTAAAAAACAAGCCTCCCATTTTTTACAAACTGTTTCAGAGAAGTCATTACCTAAAACGCCTTCAACTTCTGTCATAGGTTTTGATTTTGAATCAATGTATATCGTTGCAGAAGCCGATTGAAACCAGAATTTAGGCTGAGTTTCACAATGAGAAAGAACTTCACTTATAGCTTTTATAGAGTTTAGGCGTGAACTGATAATCTCACTTTTATTTTTTTCGTTATATCTACAATTTACATTTTTCCCAACTAAATTGATTAAAACTTCACAATTTTCAAACTCTTTTTGATGTGATGTTAAACTGATTCCATCCCAGTTTAAATAGCGAATATTTTCAACTGTTCTGTTTTTACTTCTTGTTATTACAATTATTTCAGTTGTATTTGATTTGAAATTTTCAATAAGTGCTTTTCCAATTTGTCCAGTTCCACCGACAAGAATGATTTTCTGAAATTTCTTCATGATAAAAATAATAAAATGAAAACTATAATTAATCTATAAATTATCCATGTAATTGAAGGTGTAAGATTTAAACCGATTAATTTACAACGTCTTAAATGTTCCAAAAACATTAAAAAGACAACAGAAAAGAAGTAAATCAGAAAAAAGATAGCTGAATGAATGATTACTATTTTCGCAATTAAAATTCCAATTACCAATAGAATGGCACCAGCAAGTGAAACACTCATCATATTACCTAAGTAGTTATATATCTTTTGTTTATCATTATTCATTAAAATAATTGATTGAAATACAATTTGACCACCACAGATAAAAAATTCTCTGCCAAATGAACTTTTTGGCAAGTATTCTGTTAGGTGAATTGAATAACGATATAAAATGAAAGATGTGAAAAACCAAGTTAGAATCAAATAGAATGATCTATACTTGATATTAAAATCTGGCGTACATGTATCTTTTGGATTTTTACTAGGCATAATCACTTTCCTATTGAACGATATGAACGAATACATTTTTTTTAATAGAAAGTATATCGGCTTAAATTTGAATAGCTTAGTTAGGATTGAAATTCTAAGAGTGATGATTTTTAAAATGCTATCTATACCATATATTACTTCACCCGATTCCATATTTACTAAAGCAATTTCATTGCAAGCTCTTTTTTTATCAATTAATGTGCATGTTTCTTCTTGCATTTCTTGAAATCCTTCTCTACCTTCTTTATCTAATAAACCTGTTAAAACAAATGCTTTACTATAGGTTTGACATAGTGGACATTGATCATCAAATATTAGTTTATAATTTTTTAAAGTTTTCATATTTTCAGTAATTATTGAAAGTTTGTACTAAAAAATATATTATGACATTAATTTAAATAGTATTGAGAATAATTTATTTTCATTTTCATTTAAAAGTAGATTCACAGATTTATCCATTTTTCCAACAAAACTATCTAATTGATTGATCATTGATGTAAACTCTTTTATTTCTGCAGATTGTTGGTCACCTTCTATCGTTTTAAGCTGGTTTATAACCTTTAAAACAGGCTCCATTTCACGTTTTTTTCGTTCTTTGATGATTCTTCTAGCGACTTCCCATATATCTTTTTCAGCCGTGAAATATTCTTTTCTGTCGCCTGGAACTAGTTCTTTATGAACTAAATTCCAATTAATTAAATCACGAATATTCATGTTGGCATTTCCACGCGAAATACTCAATTCAGCCATTATTTCTTCTGCTGACATCGCTTTTGGAGATATTAAAAGTATGGCGTGAACTTGTGCCATCGTGCGGTTAATTCCCCACTCACTTCCTAATTTCCCCCACGTTTGAATAAACTGTGCTTTTGCTTCATTGAATTCCATATTTCAAATGTAAAAAAAAGTTTTTAAACTTTCAGTAATTATTGAAAGTTTATTTAAATAAAAAAGATCGAGTTTAAATCTCAATCTTTATTTTTTTGATTATATTATTAAATATTAGTTGATTACAATTTTATTTCGAAAGAAACTACCATTAGCTTGTTTGATTTCATAATAATAAATTCCAGGCGATACTGATAAATTCAATTCAGATTTTGTACTTGAAAGTTCTGTTTCAAAAATAACTGCACCTAAATTATTTTGAAGTTCGAATACTTCATTTTCAGTAAATTCACGTTCGATGTATATTTTTCCTAAAGTTGGATTTGGATAAACATGATGATTTAGAGATGAAGAAATAGTATTAATGCCAGCATTACTGTTATTTCCATTTCCTCCATTTTGATTTTGAGTTGTTATTTCAAAATCTATAAATTGCGTTTCACCGTTGTAGGTTGCTTGAAGTTTATAGATACCAGCTTCTAAAGGAAGTTTTTTAGACCAACCCATTGTTTTAACTTTAGAATCACTTGAACTTGTGTATGACCATGAAGAATAAACAGAGCCATCAGGATTTAAGATTTTTAAATCAGAAGTTTGTCCATTGATTTCATCTCTTAAAAATAAATACATTTTTGCATAACCAGCGCTCAATCCAACTCCTTGAAAAGGAACTTCAAAAGAATTAACTTCATTTAATGTTTCAGTAGCAGGGCAAGGAGGAAGAACGATGTCAGTTGAATTTACAGAAAGTTTTACAATGTTTGTTTCTCTAGCAGGTTTTTGATTGATCCACCAAGAACTGTTGTTTAATATGTTGCAATTTCCTCCGTAAGGATCAATTCTTGTTGCTACAGTATTTCCAGCCCAAACTTCAAAATGTAAATGTGGTCCTGATGCACTTCCTGAACTTCCAACAACACCCAA
>CANGHX010000182.1 GCA_947453715.1 Flavobacteriales bacterium
ATCTTTAAACGATCGTAAAAAATACCAACCATACATCGATAAATCAAATGAATTTTACGCATCATTCAAATCTTTGACTGATGATCAATTACGTGAAAAAACATATTATTTTCAAAAATTAGTAATTGACGGAACACAAACTTTAGAAGATCAAGTAAAAGAATTAGAAGCGAAAGCAAATGATGCTTCAACTTTAGTTCAAGACAAAGAGGTGATTTTCGAGAAAATAGATGCTCTTAAAAAAGACATCGATCAAAAAATTGAGGAAGTATTAGATTCTATTCTTTCTGAAGCGTTTGCTGTTTTGAAAGAAACATCAAGAAGATGGGCTGAAAATGGAAAATTAGAAGTTACAGCTCAAGATTTTGATAGAGATTTAGCGAAGAAAAAAGATGGTATTATCATCGAAGGAGATAAAGCAACTTGGTTAAGTAAATGGACTGCTGCAGGAACTGATGTTGAATGGAAAATGGTTCATTACGATGTTCAGTTAATGGGTGGTGCCGTGATTCATCAGGGAAATATCGCTGAGATGCAAACAGGTGAAGGAAAAACATTAGTTGCTACTTTACCGGTCTATTTAAATGCACTTTCAGGAAAAGGAGTTCACTTAGTAACTGTAAATGATTACTTAGCAAAACGTGACTCTGAATGGATGGGTCCTTTGTACCAATTTCATGGTTTAACAGTTGACTGTATTGATAAGCATACACCAAATTCTGAGGCAAGAAGAAATGCTTATTTAGCGGATATTACTTTTGGTACTAACAATGAATTTGGTTTCGATTACTTGAGAGATAATATGTCAAGTAGTGTTGAAGATTTGGTTCAACGTAAACACCATTTTGCGATTGTCGATGAGGTCGATTCAGTATTAATTGATGATGCAAGAACTCCATTAATTATTTCTGGACCAACTCCAAGAGGTGATGAACATGAGTTTTACCAGTTAAAACCAAGAGTTGAAAATGTAGTTGCTGCTCAAAGACAATACGTTACTCAATGTTTGACAGATGCAAAAAAATTGTTGAGTGTTATTAATTCTCCAGGAGATAATAGTAAAGATTCAAAACAAGCATTGGAAGATGGTGGAATTGCATTATTAAGAGCTCATAGAGGCTTACCTAGAAACAAAGCATTGATCAAGTTCCTTTCTGAACCAGGAATTAGAGCTCACTTGCAAAAAGTAGAAAATTACTACATGCAAGATCAAAGCAAAAACATGAAAAAAATCGATGTGGAATTATTTTTCGTTATCGATGAAAAAAACAATACAATTGAATTAACAGATAAAGGAATTGATTTAATTTCAGGAAAAGATGATCGTACGTTCTTTATCATGCCAGATATCGGATTAGAGATTGCAAATCTTCAAAAAGAAAATCTTGAAAAAGAAACGTTTGTTGAACGTAAAGATCAGTTAATTAGAGAATACAGTATCAAATCTGAACGTATTCACTCTGTTAGCCAATTATTAAAAGCTTATACGCTTTTCGAAAAAGAAATTGAGTACATCGTAATGGAAGGAAAAATTAAATTAGTAGATGAGCAAACTGGTCGTGTGATGGAAGGACGTCGTTATTCTGACGGATTGCACCAAGCGATTGAAGCAAAAGAAAATGTTCAAGTAGAAGCTGCTACTCAAACGTATGCAACCATTACGTTACAGAATTATTTCAGAATGTACCACAAATTAGCTGGTATGACTGGAACAGCAGAAACAGAAGCAAAAGAATTTTGGGATATTTATAACTTAGATGTTATTGTTATTCCTCCTCATAGAAATGTTGTAAGAAAAGATCAACACGATTTCGTCTTTAAAACAGCTAGAGAAAAATACAATGCGGTTATTTTGGAAATTGAAAAATTAACAAAAGAAGGACGCCCGGTATTGGTTGGCACAACAACAGTTGAGATTTCTGAATTATTAAGCAGAATGCTTAAAATGAAAGGAATTGATCACCAAGTATTGAATGCAAAATATCACCAAAAAGAAGCTGAAATTGTAGCTGATGCTGGTAAAGCTGGAGCAGTAACGATAGCAACGAATATGGCTGGTCGTGGAACAGATATAAAACTAGGAGAAGGTGTTAAAGAAGCTGGCGGTTTAGCTATCATCGGTACAGAAAGACATGATTCAAGACGTGTTGATAGACAGTTGAGAGGTCGTTCTGGTCGTCAAGGAGATCCAGGTTCTTCTCAATTTTTCGTTTGTTTAGAGGATGATTTGATGCGTAAATTCGGATCAGAGCGTATTGCTAAATTGATGGATAGAATGGGTCTAAAAGAAGGTGAAGTTATCACGCACAGTATGGTTTCTAAATCAATTGAAAGAGCTCAGAAAAAAGTAGAAGAAAATAACTTTGGAATGCGTAAGCGTTTATTGGAATACGATGACGTTATGAATGCTCAAAGAAAAGCTGTTTACAAAAAACGTCACAATGCTTTATTTGGAGATCGTTTAGATTTAGATATTGATAATATGTTCTATGACATTTGCGATACTATTTCTCATTCATTTAATGGAGCAAATGATTTCAATGATTTTGAAAATGAATTACTAAGAGTTGTTGGGGTTCAAGCACCAGTAACTGAAGAAGAATTCAAAACGATTACAAAACACGAGTTAACTGAAAAAGTTTACACTGAAGTTAGAGCGCATTACGATCGTAAAAATGAAAAAATTGCTCAAAAAGCATTCCCTCAAGTTAAACATGTTTATGAAACAATGTCAAATCAATATCAGAACATTGTTTTTGAATTGACTGACGGAAAAAGAGCAATCAAGATGATTTTGAATCTTGAAGAAACTTATAAAACAGGAGGTAAAAACATTTACAGAGAATACGAAAAGCAAATTACGCTTGGAATGATCGACAATGAATGGAAAGAACATTTAAGAGAAATGGATGATTTACGTTCTGCTGTAAACAATGCTCAATACGAACAAAAAGATCCTTTATTAGTATATAAATTAGAATCATTCGAATTATTCAAAAATATGATGACGAGAATGAATGCTGAAGCTACTGAATTCTTAATCAAAGTGGACATTCCAGTTGAACAAGAAATTCAAAGCACAAATAAAGAGATTGCACATGAGGATCATTATCAAAAAGCACAAATTAGTACTGGAAATTCATCAAACACAAGTTCAACAAGAGCTCCACAATTTCAAGGGAGTGAAGGTTACGAGCAAGCGATGATGAACTCAACGCAAACATTAGAGAAACAACAGCCTGTCATTGCTGATCCAAAAATAAATCGAAATGATTTATGTCCTTGTGGAAGCGGTAAAAAGTACAAGCAATGTCATGGTAAATAAAAATAGGTTGAAAGACTTAAACACAGAGTAAATGGAGTGACGCACAGAGTAACACAGGGTAAAATAAACTCTATGTGGCTCTGGAGAAACTCATTGGTTATACAAAACTTAAACACAGAGTAGATGGAGTGATGCACAGAGTCACACAGAGTGAAATAATATCTACTTGACACTGTGAAATAACTCTGAGAAACTCTGTGGTTATACAAACTTAAACACAGAGTAAATGAAGTAAAGCACATGTAACACAGGGTAAAATAAACTCTAATTGACTCTGTGAAATAACTATGAGAAACTCTGTGGTTATACAAACTTAAACACAGAGTAAATGAAGTAAAGCACATGTAACACAGGGTAAAATAAACTCTAATTGACTCTGTGAAATAACTCTGAGAAACTCTGTGGTTATACAAACTTAAACACAGAGTAAATGAAGTAAAGCACAGTGTAACACAGGGTAAAATTAACTCTAATTGACTCTGTGAAATAACTCTGAGAAACTCTGTGGTTAAACTAAAAATACAAATATAAAATGGAGTGAAGCACAGTGTTACACAGGGTAAAATAAACTCTATTTGACTCTATGAAATAACTCTGAGGTTAAACAAAATTCAATTAGGTTCATCTGAATCAGTAAACTTATACCCTACTCCTTTTACAGTTTTGATATAATTATCCCCAATTTTTTCTCTCAATTTTCGAACGTGAACATCGATTGTTCTATCCCCTACTATAATATCAGTTCCCCAAACACTTTCTAGTATTACATCTCTTTCAAAAACTGAATGAGGACGAGACGCTAGCAAAGCAAGTAATTCAAATTCTTTTCGAGGTAAATGAATCACTTCTCCATTTTTCTCAATTAAATATTTCTCACGGTTAATTACTAAATCTGATGATTTAGCATTGTTTGATAATTCAATTTTGCCTTTTCTTCTCAAAAGTGCATTTATTCGACTTACAAGAACTTTTGGTTTAATTGGTTTGGCTACATAATCATCTGCACCAGCATTTAATCCAGCAATCTGACTATAATCTTCATTTCTAGCTGTCAATAAACAAATTAAAATCTTATTGAATTCAGCATTATTTCTGATGGCTTCACAAACTTCAATTCCGTCCATACCAGGCATCATTACATCTAGAATAATTAGATCTGGTATTGATTGTTGAATCAATTTTAACCCTTGTTCACCATTTGAAGCTACTCTAATAAAAAAACCTTCCTTTTCAAGGTTATATTTTAGAATATCTCTAATATCATCTTCATCGTCAATTATTAGAATCGAAACCATTTGAATAAAAGTTAAATATTATTACAATATAAACAAATTTAATGATAAAATTGGATGCCTAACTAATATTGTTTTTTCTATTTAGTTAGTATTTGAAACTTTTAAAGTATATAAAAATTAAAAAAACAATTGATTTACAATTATTTAAACTCAACAAGAATTTTTAAATGAAAAAATGAAAAACTTAAATTATTATTGAACTATTTTCAATGAAATTAAAAAAACTAAAAATTTTCGAGAAACCTTATTATTTTTTTACTAGATTTGCTCTAGTAGTAGTAGGTTAGGTTGATTAGTTGATAAGAGTTTTGAACGCCAGTTCAAGACTCTTATTTTTTTTAGTCTATTTGTTATATAATAGTTAATTTTGTTAATTGAGGAAAGAATTAAATTTAATCTTTATTAATTTGAATTATTATTAAACATTTCACATCATGAAAATAAAGATTTTACTTGCAGAAGATGATTCAAGTTTAGGGTTTATGATTTCAGACCAATTAAAATCGGATGGATATCAAGTTGCTCTTTGTCGTGATGGAGCTGAGGCTTACAAGAAATTTAATGATGAAACTTTTCACTTATGTATTTTTGATGTTATGATGCCCAAAAAAGATGGTTTTTCATTAGCAAAAGATGTAAGAAAATTAAACTCCGAAATTCCAATTCTCTTTTTATCTGCGAAATCTATGATGGAAGATAAAGTAGAAGGCTTTAAATCTGGTGGAGATGATTATTTAACAAAGCCATTCGGAGTTGAGGAATTACAATTACGAGTTAAAGCATTATTAAAAAGAGTAAATGTTCAAGTTGAAACAACAGAGATCGAAACAATCGTTCATTTAGGAACTTATGAGTTTGATTCTGAAAATTACACCTTAAAAAGCAATAATTTCAATAAATCGCTGACTAAAAAAGAAGCTCAAATTTTAAAAGTTTTACTTAAATTTAAAAATCAAGTTGTACCTAGAGAAACAGTATTAAATGCTGTTTGGGGACAAGATGACTATTTTGTTGGTCGAAGTTTAGATGTATTTATCACTAAATTGAGAAAATATTTTCAAGAAGATGAATCAATTCAAATTTTGAACATACATGGCGTTGGATTTAAATTAGAAATTACAGAAAAATAAATGACTTATATTCTTCATATTGAATCAGCGACAAAAGTTTGTTCTGTTGCATTATCAAAAAATGGAAAGCTTGTTTCTTTAAAAGAAAATCAAGAAGATGGCTATTCGCATGGAGAAAATTTGACTTTATTTATTGAAAAAGTTCTTGAAAAAGAAAACATTAGACCAAATCAATTAAGCGCTGTTTCGGTTGCTTCTGGACCTGGGTCTTATACAGGATTAAGAATTGGCGTTTCTTGTGCAAAAGGATTGTGTTACGCATTAAATATTCCTTTAATTGCTATTGATGCTCTAACTTCATTAAAAGAAATTGCAAAATCAAAACATTTAAATGTCAATATATGTCCTTTAATTGACGCTAGAAGAATGGAAGTTTATGCTTCTATTTTTAATTCAAAAGACGAATTGATTAAACCCATTTCAGCTGATATTTTAGATGAGAATTCCTATTCTGAATTTGAACCTTTCGCCTATTTTGGAGATGGTGCTGAAAAACTTGCAGACATTTGGAAAACTAGAAATTGTACTTCCGATTTAACAATTCATTCTTCAGCAAGTGGTCAGGTTGATTTAGCATTTCAAAAATTCACGAATAAAGAATTTGAAGATGTCGCTTATTTTGAACCTTATTATTTGAAGGATTTTATAATAAATGCTCAAAAAAACACTTAAAAATCAAATTGTTCTTAGAACTAAATAATATCATTACACCAATTCTGCTATTAAATCCTTTTTCTCCATCAAACTTCGAATGTAAGCTGATCCTATAATTGCTCCATCACATGATTGATGTGCATTTTCAACATCTTGTTTTGTGGAAATTCCAAATCCAAGCATAACTGGAACTTCTTTACACAATTGCTTTATTTCAGAATAACGCTCAAATAAACTTGTATCCAACGCTTGTTTTTTACCCGTAACACTTGTTTGAGAAACCAAATAAACGAAGCTTTTAGATGAAGCATTTACAACTTTCTCAATTCGTTCATTCGAAGTTGTTGGAGTAATTAAAAAAGTCATTGGAACCTCATATTTCTCAAATAACTCTTTATAAAAACGCTCATAAATTTCTATACTCATATCAGGCAATATGACAGAGGCTATTTTTAAATCCTTACATCGTTTTAAAAATTTCTCCAAACCATATTGCAA
>CANGHX010000183.1 GCA_947453715.1 Flavobacteriales bacterium
GAAGAATCTCCTATTGGAAATAAGGTGGCGGTGTTTGACATGTTTTGGATTCTAAGACTTGCAACAGCACCTGATTGAAGATCTGAAGACGTAACAATATAGCTTTTAGATGAAGGATTTCCTGCAATTGCTTTTCCTGAAGACAATTGCACAAACATGGTTGGAGGAATATTTAATTTCCCATTCATCAGGGCTAATGTATTATTCACTATGACCGAAGTTTGCAAATACACACCTGCACTATCATTTATTGTCAGATTCTCTAAACTAGATTTCAATTCTGCTCCTGCATTTATTTTTGTTTTACCAGAATAAACTACACTTAGTTTACCCAAAGTAATTGGAGTTGAATCGATACTACCAACCGAACGATTAATCACTGCACCATCTGACATTTGAACATGTCCGAGTCCTGTAGTTGTATTCACATTTGTAGTAAGGAATAAGGTATCATATATAGTAGTACCCGCACCAAAATTGTAAATAGTGGTGGCACTACCTCCAATTTCAATATTTCCTAGAATTGGCGTTCCAGAGGTAACCGTTTGTACGCCCGCAGTAGTTCTTGAAGTTAACAAGCGCCCCCTACCCACACTTACATGTGTACCATTTCCGCTGATAGCAGGATTACCTGCAAAACTCAAGGTATTACCATCATCATTCACTGTACCTGCAGTTAGGGCAAGCGTACCGGAAAAATTTATTCGACCTTTATTTGGCAGATTTTCCAAGCTAACTGTGGCTCCTACCCTATTCATTGTAAAGTTTGTAAATGGATAGGTTGGAGAACTGACCGTATTAATTTTACCAACCGAAGGATTGCCGGTCCCTTGTACAGCAATTGAACCATTTTTAGCAAGCGAACCAGCATAACCAGGAATTAAAGGGGTAGAAACAACGACTCCATTTCCTAAAACGTCACCTCCAACTCCATTTACTCCATTTAACGAAATTGTTTTCCCACATAAATAAAGGGAATCATTTGTGTTTTTCAAACTCAATGATCCTGCTATATTTAAATTAACACTCAATGCATAATTTCTTTTGCTATCCAACTCAACACTACCATTATTCAATACCCCAATTGTGTTTTTAAAAGCAGTAACTGTTGCAACTGCACCTGTACCACCTCCTCCACTAAAGGTTAATGTAGGGACTGAATTATATCCACTTCCTGGACTTGCAATACCTAAGGATTTGATACCTCCCGTGGCTGCATCAAATCCGCAAGTTGCTCTTGCGGCAAATCCAACCCATGTTAGTTCAGCAGTACTATCTAAAGCTGTTCCACTACGGTGACTTGGAGCGATTGATGAAGATGTTCCGGAAGTAATTACAGTATATAGATTCACGCCCGAAGCTACCTGTGTTCCTGCAGTATAATAAGTTCTTGCATTCCACAAGTTTCCTACAGTTACTGTGGGTGCGCTTGTATAACCTGTACCGACATTCAGTGGAGAATTTTGTATAACAATACTATAACTTGAAGTATCAGTACCCGTTAAAACAATTTTACCGCCAATTGCACTCGTGTCCTTAGCAGATGTTGCAGTACCATTATTGAAATTACCACTTGTAAAATGCCCTCCAACCAAAAATTTATTGTCAGCAATATTTAGCGTTGCGTTAAATCCTAGTAATAAATCATGTGTTATTGTCAAGGTCTTTGCACTATTGGGAAAAATAACAGTGATAGGTTTTGTATTAGAAGCCTTTGCTGTATTGGGAATTAACATTAAGTAGGCAATGGATTCCTCAGTAAAATTCGTTAATGTAATAATTACTGTACTACTATTATTATTTCCACCTGTAGTATTCGTTCCATCAAAAATTAAAGTATCTAAAGGGTTTGGACTATTTCTGACATCACCCAATTTCTTGGGTATTGTATTCCAATTATTGGGGTCCGAATAATCACCTGATGCACCACCTTGCCAATAATAGGCTCTTTGAGCACTAGCTTGCAAAGACAACAAAATAAAGCACAAAACAAATAAATGAATGGGAACTCTTTTCATAACGCAAATAATAATTAAATATGATTTCCTAATTAACAATCACGAAAACCTTTACCCTAGTGGATAAAGTGAAGTAAAAAAACTTTTTAAGGATGATTTGTTGCTAAATAATCTGAAATCTAAATAGTGAAATAAAACCATTCAGTGAAAAAAAGGGTGATAAACCAGTTTTTAAATGAAAAATAAAAATATTAGCTGTGGCTCTTTCATTTTTATGATGACATGAAAAATGTTTGGAACTATACTATTTTTTTTATAGTGCCATCCCTAACTCTCGGGATTGCATCATTTTTATTTGTGATACCATGAAAAGCGTTGGGAGTGACATCATTTTTTTTGTAGTGTCGTTCCTAACTCTCTTGATGGCATCATTTTTATTTGTGATGCCATAAAAAGCGTTGGGAGTAACATCATTTGTTTTTGTAGTGCCATACCTAACTCACGGAGTGGCATCAATTTTATTTGTGATGCCATAAAAAACGTTGGGAGTGACACCATTTTTTTTTGTAGTGCCATTCCTAACTCACGGAATGGCACTTTCATTTTTTATGATGCCATCCCCATCTCTCAGGATGGCACTTTTATTTTTTTTGATACCATTCCTAGCCTTTTTATGACACCTTTATTTTTTTACGATGGGAACGACACTGTTATATTTTTAGCCCTTTGACTAACTTTCGGAACGTTGTCACATTTTTCTGTAATGCAATAGGCAGCATTCATCACAATATCCTATTAACAGGTGGCACTATAAAAGAATTTTCTTTATCACAACAGTTTGAACATATATATTGACTTGGACTATTTCCGATGAGATGTCTCCTATGGTCGACATGACGACCACAGGGGTTAGGGTCGTTTAACCCAGATTACGCAATAGAACAATCATACTAACTACTTATTTTTATAGGGTTTAATAGGAGATTCTATAGATAATTTATCCCATTTTACATGCAGTAGTCCTTCTTCGATTGAAACGTCCATTTTGGGATAGTTATTAATGGGATAGTCGGAAATAGTTAGAGCAATTGCAGTAGCAGCCTTTTCAATTTTATCTAGTTGAAAAAGTCTTTCCACTCCCTTATAGAATACAAAGTCTATCCAAGACTTACTTTTATCATAACCAACTATTCTTTCAATTTTGAAATCTTCAAAAACTGCATAAGGAACGGTAAGGGCAATGAATACGTCATTCAAAATAACATCACTATACCCTCTTATATCGTCACTATTCTTTACTAAAATAGATGATGCCCCATATCCAGTAAATTCAAATCGAAGTTTTAGTTCTTTTGCCTTAATTGTAGCCCCTTTCACTTTGTCGAGACTAGGATGAATATCGCCGCCATTTGTAATAAACCCAATTGCCCCGACTATACTATTTTCATCTTGCACCCCTTTAAAAATAGCCGATGAAAAATCATAACCATCATGTAAAAACCTCAATTGTAAGGCTGCGACTTTATTGCCATTACCCCAATAGGCAACAAGATTCCTTCTTTGATTCCACATTTCCGATTGATTTATAGAACCTATAGCATATTTGGGTGTGATATAAGTTGTACCGATCAATGATGGATAACTTTTTTTAAAAGTATCGACCACTAAACGGGTTGAATTTACATTAGTAAAAAAGGATTTCAAACCGTCTGAAATACTATCATGATACCGATAATTATCTAATGAAACCCTTACATCGCCTGTCTTTGCATTCGCATTATCAATGAATCTTGAAATATCATCTGTCAATAAGGTATTATAACACCTGCTATGTGGCCCACTCCATTGATGTGTTGGAACATGATAATGTAGTGCTATCTCTCTCCAAGCCTTTTCATACAACTCATTTACCTTTTTTAAAACTATGGTATCAGTAGTATAGAAACGCAATTTATTGAGTATATCTACAGCAACCTTTGTGTATGTCGGGCTGTTATATTCTGTAAATCCATTCTCAGACTTAGTATAGTTATAAAATCTATCGAGTCGTTCTGTAGCGTACTTTTTAATTTCAGGTATTTCATAAACTTCCCCTGCCATTAATGTTACAAAAGTACCCATCAAGGCAATATTTGTATAGGAAGGCTTCACATCCCTTTTCTCTATTTCTTTGGAAGCATTGATAATTGCAGTCTCGATTTTAGTTGAAGTGGAGGGAGGCAATCTTTGACCGTGATTAATGACAATTTCTAATAACTTAGTTCCGCAAAAGTCTGCCCAATTTTGGTCGGGGGGATTCATTTTATCCAACGGTTCTTCTAAATACCAAGGCCAAATCCCGAATGTTTTACTTATTCTATTGGTGTCTTGAAGACTAATCACCTTTTCAATTATTTTGATGGCTCTGTTAGTGAGATTGTCTTGATTTGCATCTAACAAATTTAAAGCATACCCTAAAGAGGCTAAGGTAGAATGTATTCGCCCACCTTTTAAAGTAGTATGATAGCCAGGACTACTAAATGAAGAACTAAGCATGGAATCCTTTTCATCATAAGCACTTTCTTTTTTTAAAAGTTCCTTTCTTACTGCGGCCACTTGTTCTTTAGTAAGAGATATCGGTTTTACTTTTATGATGATTGATTTTTCAATATTGGAGGCAACGCTAAAATAAGGAACAAAGACAAACAGCAGAAAGAATAAAATAGCATGGCAGAAAACCTGCCATGCATTTTTTGAACCCTCAATTTTAAATTCATTAATCTTTTTTAAAGTTATTTTCATTATTAAAATTTATTCACCAAAATAATCTGTTTTTGAACAGCTCCAATATATTTTATTACATACTGCCCTTTTGCCAACTTACTTGTATTAAAATAGCTTAGAGGTGAATTTGGAACGATTTTATGCCATAACTAGTCAAAAAAATATTATCTAGCTTATTACAAAGAATTTTGAATAACCACTAAACAAATAGTTTACCCTAGTAAAATGTTTAATATAAGCAACATTCAATTAACTCCTAGTGGCTAATTAATGTTTCTTCAGTCCCCTTGGGAAGATAGGCTAGCTATGCTGGAGCATCATTACTTCGCCTGTTATTTTGTTTTCATAGCGGTAAGGCTCAACTATCACTCTTTCAATACTACCTCCCAACTGTTCGCCTATCACCATCTTAGCAATGTTCTCATCAACTATTGAGGGTAACCATTACCTAACGAACAGTCGCATATAATTTACCTATTGAACTAGAAAAAGTCCACCTGTTAGTTCTAGATAAATAAAGGTATCTCCATTTGATTTTGCTACTTCTTGTTAACCTGTTACTTTCACCATTTTTTTATTTTTTTAAAGTGGTTAGATAATTAGCTACGATCCTTCCTTGGAAACACAGAGCCCACCAAACGAGTTTATAAAGGAGTGGGCTCTTCGATTGAAAAATTAATTCCTTTGCACTACCGCGAGGAGTGGTTGAGGAGTAAGTACCTAGACGCGCTACTGCTTTTTAAAAAATTTTACCAAAAAATATTTGAACCATAGTTATAGTTATACAAAGCCTGTGAAGGGATTAAAGATTGTACAAAGAATAAAAAATTCGGGGTGGTTTTATAGCAAAGAGAGAGCGCTTCTAAATGCAAAAGGGTTTCAGAAGAAAATCCTCTGAAACCCTTACTAATATTTGTGACCGCGTTAGGATTCAAACCTAAAACCTTCTGATCCGTAGTCAGATGCTCTATTCAGTTGAGCTACGCAGCCATTTCCGTTAACGGGCTGCAAATATAATAGCTTACAATCAATTAGCAAGCATATTCCTGAAAGTTATCTAATAAACGTGTGAAATTAGTAGCTTAACAACTTCTCTAAACGCGCAACTACCTTATCTACATTGGGTAGCATAGCTGCTTCTAATGCCATATTCATTGGTATTGCCGGCAAATTCATTGCACCAATTACCTCTACTTTGGCATCGAGGAAGTGATAACAATTATTGGAGATGCGCAGTGATAAAGACTCTGCAAAAGAATTATTCTGTTGCTCCTCACTCAAGACAATTACTTTTCCGTGACGCGTAACCGCTTCATAAATCAGCTCTTCATCTAGTGGGAATAATGTTCTTAAATCTATTACTTCTACCCTTCCCGGATACTTCTTGGCTGCCGCTTTTGCCCAATAGACGCCCATACCATAAGTGATGATACAAACGCTTTCGCCCTTCTTTACAAAAGACGCATCTGCGGGCAATAAAATATTAGCTTTCCCAAGTGGGAATATATAATCTCTTGATGGCTCCACCATCTTGGCTTCTTCTGTTCCTGGTAGTTTACTCCAATAGATTCCTTTGTGTTCGAGCATTACCACAGGATTGGGATCGTAGTAAGCAGCTTTCATCAATCCTTTCATATCTGCTGCATTAGATGGATAAACCACTTTAATGCCTTTTATACAAAGCAAAGTACTCTCCACACTACCACTATGATAAGGTCCACCGCCGCCATACGCTCCTACTGGAACGCGCAAGACCGCACCAATCGGAAACTTACCATTAGTCAGATAATTAGACTTTGACACCTCACTTACCAACTGATTAAACCCTGGATAAATATAATCACCAAACTGAACTTCTACTATTGGTTTCAAACCCATGGCAGACATACCAACCGTGCTGCCTACAATATAAGCTTCTTGTGTTGCAGTATTAAATACCCTTCTGTCACCAAACTTCTCTGCTAAAGTAGCCGTTTCTCTAAACACTCCTCCTAGCCTTCTTCCCACATCCTGACCATACAAAACTGCTTCATCATGGTCTTCCATTATCTCTTCTATGGCATGCAAAGCAGCATCAACCATCAATA
>CANGHX010000184.1 GCA_947453715.1 Flavobacteriales bacterium
GTATTCCAATGCTTTTCAAATTGATTTTTTACCATTGAAGAAATACTACAACGCGTACTGTGTTTAAAAATCAAAATTGCTTTATCAGAATTTGCTGAACTATCCCATAATTCTTCCAATTGAGCGATTGAATTTAATTCCAACCAGGGAAAAGTAACTGTTGTGCTTTTAGAAAAGAATCCCATGCAACTATTAACTTTAAACTACTAATTAATAACTATTTAAATACCTGCCGTAAATTGTTTCAAGAAACGAACATCATTTTCTGAATACAAACGTAAATCATTGACTTTATATTTCAATTGCGTAATTCTTTCAACACCCATTCCGAAAGCAAATCCTGAATAAACTTTAGAATCGATTCCAGATGCTTCTAAAACAGCAGGATCTACCATTCCACAACCTAAAATTTCTAACCAACCTGTATATTTACAAACGTTACATCCTTTAGAATTACAAATAGAACAAGAGACATCTACTTCTGCACTTGGCTCCGTAAAAGGAAAATAAGAAGGTCGCATTCTGATTTGTGCTTTTTCTCCAAATAGCTCTTTTGCAAAGTATAAGAGTGTTTGTTTTAAATCTGCGAATGAAACATTTTTATCTATATAAAGGCCTTCTACTTGATGAAAGAAACAATGAGCCCTTGCCGAAATTGCTTCATTTCTATAAACTCTTCCTGGAGAAATTGTTCTAATTGGGGGTGTACTATTTTCCATCACACGAACTTGAACTGAAGAAGTATGCGTTCTCAATGCAATTTCATTTTCCCCTTTTTCAATGAAGAAAGTATCTTGCATATCTCTTGCAGGATGTTCTGGAGCGAAATTCAAAGCAGAGAAATTATGCCAATCATCTTCAATTTCTGGACCTTCAGAAACGGTATAACCAATTCTACTAAAAATCTCGATAATTTCACTTCTCACTAACATCAATGGGTGACGTGATCCAACAGTTAAATCTTCAGCTGTTCTTGACAAATCAATTGAATTTTCCTGACTTGAAGTTGACTCTAATTGTTCTTTATACTGAGCTAATTTTTCTTCTGCTACTGTTCTTAACCCATTTAATAACTGTCCAACTTCTCTTTTTTCTTCATTCGGAACAGCTTTTAAATCGTTAAATAAATCTTTTATGATTCCTTTAGAACCTAAGAAGTGAATTCTGAAATTTTCCAACGCTTTTGCATCTTCAATTTTGAAATCATTTATCTCATTTGTAATTAATTCAATCTTATTTTTCATTTTTATTCAAATAGAACCAACTTATCAGGATTTTACTCGTCTATATTACAATTCAATAAAGAATTTTTAATAATGAAACTATCCTTCACTTTCAACGTACGAAGGTAATAAATTAATAAAGAGAATTTAAAATTTAGAAATATAAAAAATTTAATATATCTTTAATTCGAATTTTTTGAATTATTGCTATAAATAAACTATTAAAAATGAAAATATTATTCAACAAAACTATTCTACTTTTATGTATATTTTCTTTATTGTTAAATGTGGGTTGTAGAAAGAAAAAAGATACAATTGCGGCGATAACAGTAACAAATAAAGCTACTGGTTCAGCAGTAGAAAGCGCAAAAGTTACATTGTCTCCTTCAAATCCAAGTCAGCAAGTTGATGATAGAGTTACAAAAACAGAGAATACAAATTCAAGTGGAGTTGCTTATTTCAATTACAATGATTTATATCAATTAGGTGCTGCAGGTGTTTGTATTTTGAATATTAAAGCCATAAAAGATGCCTCATCTGGAACAGGAATAATTAAAATAGAAGAAGAAAAAACAACGAGTGCTGGAGTTAATATGATATAATCTAGTATTTCTTTGAATTGAAAATTATATGAAAATAAAATTAAAATATACCTTTTTGCTTTGCATAGCTATAAGTTCACTAGCAGTTTTTAGTTCATGTAAAAACAAAGATGCTTCTGTTTTAAAAATTTACGTTCGTTCTAAAAGCAATGAATTATTGGCAGATGCAAAAGTTGTAATTATTGGAGATGTGAATTCAAATCCACCAACAAAAGAATACGTTGATACAGCAAGTACAAATGCTTCTGGTTATGCCACTTTTGATATGCAGCCTTATTTTGACATGGCTGGAGAAAAAGAAAATCCTACTGGTTACTTTGATATTGTTTTCAAGAAAGATTCAAAAACAGGATCTGGAAGAGTAAGATGTAGAGTGCATATTACAACAGTTGAAACACTTTATTTTACAGAATAATATTAATTCGAATTTTAAACTTTTACGATATGAAAATTTTATCCAAAAAAACATTTTTATTTCTCAGCATTTTGGCATTAGTTGCTCTAGTTGGTTGCAGAAAGAAAAAAGATACAATTGCTACAATTACTGTTACCAATAAGGTAACTGGAGCAACTGTTCAAAATGCAAAAGTTGTTTTGTATGCCGTTTCTACAACTGGCCATCAAGCTGCTGTGACTGTTCATGACACTGCTTATGCAAATAGTAATGGAGTAGCTTATTTCAACTTCAATGATGTTTATCAATTAGGGCAAGCTGGTGTTTGTGTGTTGAACATTAAAGCAACAAAAGACAATTTATCTGGAGAAGGTATAATTAAAGTAGAACAAGAAAAAACAACAAGTGCTGGAGTTTACCTTCAATAACTGATTTCTAATAATAATATTTTTGAAGCTGTCTTTGCAATTAGAGACAGCTTTTTTACTTTACATTTTTAATCCAATCAACAAAACATCATCCACTTGTTCGAAATCACCTTTCCAATCGTAAAATGCTGTTAACAGAAAGCTTCTTTGATCTTCTAAACTGTAAGTAACAATCTTACTCATGTTTTCTTTTAAGCGATTGTGCTTGTATTTCTTTCCCTTCGAACCGCCAAATTGATCTGGATAACCATCAGTAAACATGTACAACAAATCTCCCTTTTGATATTCAACGTCTATTGTATTAAATAGATTAATTTCTTCATCAAAAAACGAACCTACAGGGAATTTATCTCCTTTGATAATTCTTAATTCTTGTTCATTGACAATGTACAACGAATTAAAAGCACCACTAAACTGAACATGATTCGTGATTTTATTAATAGAAATTAGACTAATATCCATCCCATCTTTTACTGTACTATTTTCAGCTTCTTGATGTAAACTCTCAGTTAACCAATTATTAACGGCATCTAATATTTCTCCCGTTTTAACAATCCCTTTTTCAAGTACTGCTTTATTCAACAAATTATAATTAACCAAGGAAATTAGTGCTCCCGGCACACCATGACCTGTGCAATCAGCCGCAGCAACAAAGATATGTGTTTCCGTTTCTGCAATCCAATTAAAATCTCCACTTAGAATATCTTTTGGTTGATAAATAACAAAAGAATCAGGCAAGATCTTATTCCATAAAGGTTTTGGAGGTAAAATAGCCTCTTGAATTCGTTGAGCATATTTTATACTATCCTTGATATCCTTGTTTTGTGTTTCTACAAGAATATTTTTTTCTTCAATAATCTTATTTTGAATTTCTACTGCTTGCTTTTGTTTCAAGATAATTTTATTGATTTTCGACTTCTCACGTAAATTATAAATAATGAAGAATACTAATAATATAATCAAAATGAATCCGATACGAAAAACATTAATTTGAAAATTCTTTTTATCAATTTCCGAATTTGTTTTTAATAATTCTTTTTTACGCTTTTCACTTTCATATTTTGTTTGCATTTCAATCAAATTTCTTGCATTTGCGATATTGTAAATTTGATCTTTTAACTTTTCATTTTCTTTAAAATAATAATTCGCCTTTTTGTAATTATTGGTTAATTCATATGCAGTAGAAAGCGACTCATAGCAATGTTGAAGCTGATTTTTTAATCTATATTGTTTTGAAAGAGACAAGCTTTTTATTAAATAAGAAATTGCTTCTTGGTACTTATTTTGGGAAATTTTTAAATCTCCAATTTCATTATAAACTGAAGCAACTCCTATAATGTCATCATTTTTTTGACAAATTAATAATGCCTGACTTATTTGACGTGTTGCCGTTGACAAATTGTTTAAACGCCTATTGATATTTCCTAAATTCAATAAAGTATATGGCAACTTGTCATCATTCGAAATTTGACGGTATTTCAATGAAAGCTCAAAGAATTTTTTCGCCTTCACTAATTCATTTCTTAAAGCATAAATAGAACCTAAATTATTATAAGAATCCGCTAAACCCTCATAATGCTTGGTATCTGTATCAATTTTAATTGATTTATTGAAATAATCATTTGCTACTGAAAGCTTATCAATATCAACATAAACCAATGCCATATTGTTATACAAATCACTCAACAAAGTACTATTTGGATGACTTTCCAATAACTTTTCAGCGTTAAAAAAACTTTCTAGCGAACTTGAATAATCACCTCTTCTATAATAGACCACACCAATATTCGTATGAGCTTTTATTATACCATTTTGGAAATTTAATATCTCAGCTAATAATCTAGCTTTCTGAGCATAACGCAAAGAAATCGTTGGATTAATAGTGTTTAATTTTTCAGATAATTCATTAAATAATTGAACACGAACAGTATCTCTTCTTGAAGTTTTTAATTTATTGTATAAAGAATCTGTTTCCCTTGTTTGTGAAAAACAAGAAATTCCAATGAATAATGTAAATGCAATTCTTAAAATAATCTTCATTAACCTTGATTTGAAAAGACAAGAATTTCCCTAAAATTAAACATTATATTGAATTTCTCAAATTGTACTTCTAATATCTTTGATGTTCAACTGTAATGTTTCTCGATTGTTCCAAGAATTAGTTTCCAATGTATAAATAATGTCAAACGGAATTCCATTGGCGACCAAATCAATTTTTTCAGCCATGTTAAAACCGATTGCTTCTAAAACGACATCACTAGTTGGTTGCGTTAAAGTCAGCTTCAAGTGTTCGTCTTTTAAGATGCGAATATCTTTTGAAAAGACATTTTTAGAAATAAAAACGGGTTTCATATTTCCTGGACCGTGAGGTTCTAATTGATTTAAGATTCGCTTCAAACGTGGAATTTTCATTCGATTTTCTTCAGTAGTGAAAATTTCATTGAAATCTAATTCAATATCGACTTTCTCAATTGGAGCTAAATCTTCAACGTCAATTCTTTTCCCAACGACTTCTTCAAATTTTGACTGAAATGCTGTAAGATTCTCTTTTGATAGGGTCATTCCTGCAGCATGTTTATGTCCGCCGAATTGTTCTAATAAATGTTCACATTCAATTAGAGCTTCATGAATGTCAAAATTGTTAACTGTTCTAGCTGAACCTGTTATCATTCCATTTGATTCTGTCAAAACAATCGTGGGTTTAAAATGCTTTTCTATCAATCGAGATGCAACAATACCAACAACACCTTTATGCCAGTTTTCATTAAATACAACTGTCGATTTTTTAGAAGGATAATTCACATCAGAAGCAATTTGAGTCAACGCTTCCTCTGTCATTTCTTTATCTAACTCTCTTCTTTCTAAATTATCGTTATTGATTTCATTGGCAATTTGCTCAATTTCTTCGCGGTTATCCGAAATCATTAATTCAACCGCATGTTTTCCAGAACGAAGTCTCCCTGCCGCATTAATTCTGGGAGCAATAATGAAAACAACATTCGTCAACGTAACCGGAAATTCTTTTTTAGCAATTTTTAATAATTCTTGAAAAGCAACTCGTGGATTATCATTCAATTGCTTTAAACCAAAATAGCAAAGAGTTCTGTTTTCACCCGTTATTGGAACGATGTCCGCACCAATACTGATGGCTAGTAAATCTAAATATTCAAACAATTCTGATTGATCCCATTGATTTTGTTGAATCAACGCTTGTAATAATTTAAAACCAACTCCACACCCAGACAATTCTTTATAGGGATAATCACAATCTTTTCGTTTTGGATCTAAAATTATTCCATCAGGCAACTCATCTCCAGGATTGTGATGATCGCAAACGATAAAATCAATATTTTTTTCTTTCGCATAAGCGACCTTATCAACTGATTTTATCCCACAATCCAAGGAAACAATCAACGAAAAATCGTTTTCTTTGGCATAATCAATACCTAAAAAGCTAATTCCATATCCTTCAACATAGCGATCTGGAATGTAATAATCTATTCGTTCGTATTTCTTTTTCAAATAAGAATACATCAAAGCAACAGCAGTTGTTCCATCGACATCGTAATCTCCAAATAGCAAGATTTTTTCGCCTTTTTCAATTGCCTGATTGATTCGTTCAACAGCTCGATCCATGTCTTTCATTAAAAAAGGATCATGCAATTCATTTAAATTGGGACGAAAAAAATTTTCAGCTTCTTTAAACGTAGAAATATTTCGTTGCAATAACAATTCAGCAACTACGTTATCTACTTTTAATTCTGAACGAAATTGTTCGACGATGTCTTTATTAATAGGGGTTTGGATTAGCCATTTTTTTTGCATAAAACTCGAAATTTTATATTAATTTAATGAAATAATTCAAATTGACAACTGCTATTCGAAATGAATTGGCACTAATTTAAGAAAAATGAAAGGGTTTTTAATACTTATTTTCTCAACAATATTTTGCATTGCTTTCGGTCAAGAATCGTTTAGTTTTTCTTTGCCCCAACCTCAAGACGAAAAAAATGCAACTACTGTCGATCCCATTTATTTTGGAACGTATACGACTTCAGATTTCGATACCTATTATGAATTCAATTCAGAAGGTATTTGGGCGATTTCCACTATTTACAGTTCGATTTTAAGAGAAACCATTCGTGAATCTTCAAAATA
>CANGHX010000185.1 GCA_947453715.1 Flavobacteriales bacterium
CCCCATTCAATTTTCATTGGCCATTCATTAGCAGTAGCTTCAGCTCTCATTTTAGAAACTGGAGTTCCTCTATCTGGAGTAAATGGACCATTGATTTGTGGTTCTAATTCAGAAAGATTAATTTCAATCACTTGATCAAAATATTTCTCTGGATTTTCGTAAACCTCTTTATCACCTGTTAAGTGTTCAGCTATTGCATCAGCAGCATCAACAACTTCTTGTCTTCCTGTTGCTGCTAAATATCTTCTCATTGAATCATCGTAACCAAAAGTTGAAGTTGTAGCTCCAATTTCAGCTCCCATGTTACAGATTGTACCTTTTCCAGTACAAGATAAAGAAATCGCTCCTTCACCAAAATATTCAACAATAGCTCCAGTTCCACCTTTTACAGTTAAAATATCAGCTACTTTTAAAATAACATCTTTTGCAGAAGTCCAACCGTTTAATTTACCAGTTAATTTAATACCGATAAGTTTAGGGAATTTCAACTCCCAAGCCATACCCGCCATAACATCTACAGCATCAGCACCACCAACACCAATAGCAACCATACCTAATCCACCTGCATTTACAGTATGTGAATCGGTTCCGATCATCAATCCGCCTGGGAAAGCATAATTTTCTAAAACTACTTGGTGAATAATACCTGCTCCTGGTTTCCAGAAACCGATACCATATTTATTAGAAATCGAAGATAAGAAGTTAAAAACTTCATTATTTTGATTAATAGAATCTTGCAAATCTTTTGTTGCTCCAACTCTTGCTTGAATCAAGTGATCCGCATGAACTGTTGAAGGAACAGCTACTTTTTTCTTACCTGCTTGCATAAATTGCAATAAAGCCATTTGTGCAGTTGCATCTTGCATTGCTACTCTATCTGGAGCGAAATCCACATAAGAAACTCCTCTTCCGAAAGCTTCAGTTGCATTTCCTTCCCATAAATGAGCGTAAAGAATTTTCTCAGAAAGCGTTAATGGTTTACCTACTACTTTTCTTGCAGCTTCAATTCTGCTAGGAAAATTAGCATAAACCTTTTTTATCATATCTAAATCGAATACCATAAAATGTGTTGTTTAAGATCCTATAATTAATATGTGGCGAATTTAAACAATTTATAAAATCTACCTCTATAATTTTAAAGAAAAAACATACTTTTGTTTGAAATAAAACGAAATTTATCCCAACTGTAAAAAATCAGATAAGTTTAACGATTAAGAAAGTGTCATAATTGAGAATAATTTTCAATTTTCTTGTCCAATTTAAGTATCCTATTGATTTTTTCTCTATCTTTGCAACCTTAAAAATAATTTTAAAACAAAATAAGTTATGAGTTTTTACGAAACTGTTTTCATCTTAACTCCCGTTTTGTCTGAAGATCAGACAAAGGAAGCAGTAGCTAAATTCGAAGGCGAGATCAGCTCTTTGGGTGGTAAAGTTAGGCACACTGAACATTGGGGATTACGTAAATTAGCGTATCCAATCCAAAAAAAATCAACTGGATTTTACTTTTTAGTAGAATTTGAAGCTGAAGGTACTGCAATCGGTACTTTAGAATTAGCATTTAAACGTGACGAGCGTGTTATGCGTTTCTTAACAGTTAAAATGGAAAAAGATCATTTAGCGTATTCTGAAAAAAGAAGAGCTAAAATGGGCGAAAAAAAATCAGTTTCAGCTGAAGCTTAATCATTAACATTAAAAAAGAGAATCATGTCACAAAACGATGTTCGCTATTTGACTCCAATTAACATTGAGATCAGAAAAGAAAAATATTGCCGTTTCAAAAAAAGCGGAATTAAATTTATCGACTATAAAGATGGTAACTTCTTATTGAAATTAGTTAATGAACAAGGTAAAATTTTACCTCGTCGTTTAACTGGTACTTCAGCAAAATACCAAAAGAAAGTTGGTCAAGCAATTAAACGTGCTCGTCACATCGCAGTTCTTCCATACGTGGCAGATATGTTGAAATAAGTCGATTTTTTAACACAATAATATTATTTAAAATGCAAGTAATTCTTAAAAAGACCGTAGATAAACTTGGTTATAAAGATGAAGTAGTTACAGTTAAACCAGGATATGGTCGTAACTTCTTAATCCCTCAAGGATATGCTGATTTAGCTACAGCATCTGCGTTAAAAGCACATACAGAAGTAATGAAACAACGTTCTCATAAGGAGACTAAAGTTTTAGCTGAAGCTGAAGCTGTTGCAGCTAAATTAGTTGACGTTACTTTAACTATTGGAACTAAAGCTGGTGAAAACGGTAAAATATTTGGATCTGTTAATACAGTTCAATTATCTGAAGCGTTAAAAGCTCTTGGTTTTGATATCGACCGTAAAGCGTTGAAAATTAAAAACGAACCAATCAAAGAAGTTGGATCTTATGAAGCTGAAGCAAATCTTCACAAAGGTGTTAAACCAACTTTCAAATTTGAAGTAGTAGGAGAATAATTCTATCACGATAATTTATAAAAAGCTCATCCATTAATTTGCGATGAGCTTTTTTTTATTGCACTAATTTAATATTTTCGAAATCCTTGTAAACACTAACATATAGCGATATCCACCCAAAACAACCTCCGTTATTAACAAAACACTACTTTTTTCAACATTTTATAAATATTTTTCGCTAAAACACTTGCAGGATATAGATATTCCTATATATTTGCTATGATATTAATTATTACAAACATCTATTAAAAACCAAACTATGAACAAAGCAGAATTAATTGATGCTATCGCAGCAGAGTCAGGATTATCTAAAGTTGATGCAAAAAAAGCATTAGACGGATTTGTAAGTGCTACTGCTAATGCAATGAAAGCTGGAGACAAAATTTCTTTAGTAGGATTTGGATCGTTCTCAGTTTCTAACAGAGCTGCAAGAACAGGACGTAACCCTCAAACAGGAAAAGAAATTAAAATTGCAGCTAAAAACGTTGTTCGTTTCAAAGCTGGAGCTGAACTTTCTGCTAAAGTTAACTAATAGTTACTTTACAAGGGATGTAAAGGGAATCATTTGGTTCCCTTTTTTTATTATCAAAATTTAGATATTCTATCGTGGAAGTAAACGAAAAAGTATTACAAGAATTCTATGAAATCATTTCTGAAAGCAAACAAGAAATGTTTGATCGAATTGCAGCTGAACGAACAAAGCATTTCACTGTAGTAATGGAAAACATATACCAAGAACATAATGCAAGTGCAGTGCTTCGCTCATGTGATTGTTTTGGTATTCAAGAACTTCATGTAATAGAAAAAGATAATCAATATAAAGTTCAAAGAGATATCGCATTAGGAGCTGGCAGATGGGTTGATATGTATAATTATGACAAAGGTGAATCGCCAACAGTTGATTGTATTTCTAAATTAAAAGCGAAAGGATATAGAATAATAGCTACAACTCCACACACGAACGACGTAACAATTAATGAGTTCGACATCACTCAACCCTTTGCTCTGGTTTTTGGAACAGAAAGAAGAGGTATCTCAGATGAAATTAAAGAATTAGCCGATGAATTTGTTAAAATTCCAATGTATGGTTTTACAGAAAGTTTTAACATATCTGTTTCTGCAGCGATTTCATTGAATGTAGTAAGAGAACGCCTAGAAAAAAGCAACCTTAATTGGAAACTTTCAAATGAAGAACAAACGAAACTAAAAATCAAATGGAGTAAAAAAATTCTTAAGGCGGGAGTAGAATTAGAAAAATTATTTATTGAAAAACATTCAACTAAATAATTTACAAATGTTTAAAAGAAAAATCTTTTGAATCAAATACCTCATCAAAAAGATGTGGATAATAACGTTTCATTTCCGAATTCATTAAGTCGATTGGAACATTATTAAAATCTCCATAATAATGCAAATACTCCATAAATCGTTTTCCTTTTTCAAACTCTTGAAACATTGAATCCTCTTCCCCATTCCAATTCAAAGGCTCTACACCAGTAATTTTACATATTCTTGCATCGAAAGAAGGAGTACATTTTACCCATTTTTCATCAATAAACAATTCTGTATAACCATGAAAAACGATTTCATCACGTCTTAATAATTTCACTAATTTTTCAACTCCAATATGATTTGTTACAATAGCGTAACCTAATCTAGATGGAATTTCAAATTTGCGCGCGACAGCAGCTAATAACAAAGCTTTTTCTACACACCAAGACCTCTTTTTAGGAATTACATTACTCGCTTTTAAGCCTTCAAAAGTCAAATCTAAATGGTATGGATCATAAATAAATTGATCACGTACTTTTAAATACAATTCAATTCCTAAATCTTTTTGATTTTTACTTGAATCAATCTCTTTAACAAAAGAATCAAAATTTGAATGATTAAAGTCTAAAAATTCTGTCTCCTTTAAATACTCCTCCATTAATTAATTGATTATTCATTAGAACTATTTAAACAATCAATGATCTCTTCAACTATTTGATTTTCTCTATTCAAAATAAACTTAGATGATTCATAAAAAGGCGAACGAATTATAAGTGTATCAGTAATAAAAGTCTCTAATTCCTCAATCGTTTTACCTTCTACTAACGGTCTTTTTTCTTTAGCACTCACTAATCGATTGACTAATTCTTTAACAGGTCTTTTTAAATAGAATGTTGTCCCTAAAGCATTTAATGTTTTCATATTATCATTAAAACAAGGCATACCTCCTCCTGTAGACAAGACAAAAGATTCTGGAAAATTATATGTTTTCAAAAAATCAGTTTCCAATAAACGAAATCCTTTCTCTCCTTTATGAAGAAAAATTTCAGAAATAGAACAACCTTCAAGCTCTTCTATTTTAGCATCTACATCGATAAAAGGTATATTCAACTTATTTGCAAGTTTTTTACCTAAAGTAGTTTTACCACTTGCCATATAACCAATTAATATGATTCTATTAGCTGCCATTAATCAAATTAAGCTATTTTCGATTTTTTTATTGAATTCCAAAGAATGTATATACCTGCAAGAACAAATGGTATACTTAACAATTGACCCGTATTTAGAAATAACGTATTATCTCTTTCTGTCTGTCCTAACTTAACAAACTCTACAAAAAATCTAGCAATAAACAATAATGCTAAGAATAACCCAAAAACAAATCCAGGTTTGTAATATGCCTGTTTCTTCCAAAAGAAATACATCAAAATTGCAAAAATGATCAAATAACAAATTGCTTCATATAATTGTGCTGGATGTCTAACAGGAATCTGTTCCCATGAACAATCAAATGGAGGATTACAATCATTTCTCATAAAACGAAATCCCCAAGGAACAGTTGTTTCATCCCCTACTATTTCACCATTCACTAAATTACCTAAACGTATAAACGCTGCAGCAATTGCAATTGGAGCTGCAATTCTATCTAAAATCCACATTAACGGTTTTTTAGAAACTTTCTTAGAATACAACCATAAAGCAATTAATATTGCTATAGCTCCACCGTGACTTGCCAAACCACCTTCCCAAACTTTAATAATGTTGATTGGATTTGAAAAATAACCATTTTCACCATCAAAATAAGGACCATAGAACAAAACATGCCCCAATCTAGCACCGACAATGGTAGCAATTACCATATACATCACTAATTTATCAAGGTCTGCTTCAGGAATACCTTCTTTTTTAAAGACTCTTTTTATTATAAAAAAACCTAAAATTAGTCCTGAAATAAATAACAATCCATACAAATTGGGGGTTTTCCAACCTTCAATTAATTCTGGACTCATGTTCCAATTGATAAATAAATTCACAATGTTATATTTTAAGTTTAACTATTATTTGTTTGATTGAAAAGGTAATTTTTCTGATCTCCCTTTTTTGAAAATTTTATTACTGATACTTTTTCCTTTACGAAGTTCTTTTTGAACATCTATAGGCAACTGAATCATTTCTTGACATTCATCAGAACAACAATTTTGCATTTTTGCTTTACATGCATTACATTGAATAAAAAGTAAATGACATCCATCATTCACACAATTCGTATGAGTGTCAGCAGGTGATCCACATTGGTGACACACAGAAACAATATCTTCTGTAATACGTTCACCTCTTCGTTCATCAAAAACAAAATTCTTTCCGATAAATTTGTTTTCCAACCCTTCATCTTTGCAATCATTTGCATATTTAATAATCCCACCTTCTAATTGATGAACATTATTAAAACCTCGATGTTTGAACCAAGCAGAAGCTTTCTCGCAACGTATACCACCTGTACAATACATTACAATATTCTTATCTTCATTCCCTTTCAAGTAAGTTTCTTCAATCATAGGAAGCGATTCTCGAAATGTATCAACATCAGGAAGGATAGCACCTTTAAAGTGACCTACCTCCGATTCATAATGATTTCTAAAGTCTACTAAAATTGTATCAGGTTTAGAAATTAACTCATTAAATTCTTTCGCTTTTAAATGAATTCCTTTGTTTGTAACATCAAACGTCTCATCATTTAAACCATCGGCTAAGATCTTATCTCTAACTTTGATTTTTAGTTTTAAAAATGGGAATTCAGCTTCAGACTCATCAACAGCAATATTCAATCTAATCCC
>CANGHX010000186.1 GCA_947453715.1 Flavobacteriales bacterium
AGAAAAGGAAAAAGAACGCGTTGATCGAATTATTGAAATGGCATGGGAAGACCGAACGCCTTTTGATGCAATCTTTCATCAATTTGGATTGAAAGAAGCAGATGTAAAAGCTTTGATGAAGAAAGAATTGAAATTCAGTAGTTACAAATTATGGAGAGAACGCGTTGAAAATTGCAAAACGAAGCATGCCAAAAAACGAGTGGCAGGTGTCGATCGTTTTAAATGTAATTTACAACGAACGATTACGAATAATAAGATTTCGAAGCGTTAATTTTTAATTACGTAATTCTACTTATTTTATAGATTATTATTCAAACTCGCTACTTTAAATACGTATTAATGTTAATTTTAGATTATTCACTAAAAAAAAGTAAAAATGAAAAAAAAGAAAGTTACTGTGCTTTCATTAATTCTAATTGCTAATCTTACGAATGCTTTTAGTCAAGAATCTTTTGGCGCTTCAGGATCTACCAATTCTAGCAGTAGTGGCTCAGTGAGTTATACTGTTGGTCAGGTTTTTTACGAAGAGCAGTTAGGTTCAAATGGCAAAGTTGAACAAGGCGTGCAACATGCTTATGAGATCTACGCTTTAGGAATTACTGAAAATACTAACATTGCTTTTTCCTTGGGGGTTTTCCCAAATCCAACAGTTGACTATTTACAATTGACAATGGATCAAACGAAAAAAGGAATGAGTTATCAATTGTTTGACTCACAGGGAAAAATGTTGTCAAAACAAGAAATAGTATCTAACACAACCGTTATTGAGATGAGCAATTTGGTTCCAGAATCATACTTATTAAAAGTATTAGAAGGAGCAGAAGAGGTTCAAGTATTTAAAATCATTAAAAATTAATTCACATGAAGAAAATTTACATTTTAGTTTCTACAGTATTATTATCATTAAGTGCATTAGCGCAAGCACCTGAAAAGTTAAGTTACCAAGCAGTTATTCGTAATTCAAATAACACATTAGTTGTAAGTTCTCCAATTGGTGTTCGTGTTAGCATTTTACAAGGATCAATTAACGGAACAGCAGTATATTCAGAAACACAAAATCCTTCTACAAATGCGAATGGATTGGTAACATTACAAATAGGTTCAGGTACCGTTGTATCAGGATCATTGGGGACAATTGATTGGTCTAACGGACCATTTTTTGTAAAAACAGAAACAGATCCAACAGGCGCAACAAACTATACTATTTCTGGTACAAGTGAATTGTTGAGTGTACCTTATGCATTTTATGCTAAAAATACAGATCCTTCAATAACAAATTCAATCAGTGCTGATTTAGCCCAAGAAATTAGTGATAGAACAGATGCAGATGCTTCGAAAGCAGATATTGCTTCACCTTCTTTGACAGGAACACCAACTGCACCAACCGCAACAGCAGGAACAAACACAACTCAAATTGCAACAACTGAATTTGTAACGAATGCAATAAATACACAAACAGCAGATTATTTACCGCTTACAGGTGGAACTTTAACTGGAACTTTAACTGGTACGGATGCAAACGTTCATACTTTAATTATACGTGATGAAGTTGAAAATTATACAACAACATTTCAGGCTGGTGCTCAAACAGAAGATGTAGTATACACTTTTCCATCAGATAATGGAAATACTAATCAAGTATTGGCTACAGATGGAACAGGTAACTTATCTTGGTCGACTTTAGGTTCTATTGCGACTCAAGATGCTTCGTCAGTTTCAATTACTGGTGGATCAATTGATGGAACTGCTATTGGAACTAACAATGCAAGTTCAGCAAATTTTTCAACTTTGAATGCTTCAGGACAAGTTGGAATTGGGACTACTTCACCAGCTACTTCGGCTGCTTTAGAAGTTAATTCAACAACTGGCGGTGTTTTATTCCCAAGAATGACAACTGCTCAAAGAGATGCTTTAACTGGACAAGATGGATTAGTAGTTTTTAACTCAACGGCTAAAAAATTACAAGTTTATATTAGTGGAGGAACATATAATGAAGGTAATCCAGCAGGACAATCTTTTGGATATGTTGACAACACTCAAGGAAATACTTTTCAAGCGGAGAATACTTCTTATCTACAATTAATAGGAGTAAGTATTTATAATTGCTCTCAATGGTATCCAAGCGGACCTTTAACATCTGTATACACAATGAAAATATACAGTAGTCAAGGGGGGACATTATTAGCTACGTCATCTAATACTCTTACAGCAAATGCAAATGGTTATACTGGAGGAAATTTTGAATTTTCTTCATCTAACTTGTTATTAACTGCTAATACGAGTTATTATTTTGAAATAACTTCAGATAATGGAGCTAATTTCATTTTATATGCAAGTTATTCAAATAACTATCCTCAAGGTACAATGTATGTAAATGGTTCATTTAATACTGATGCTGATGTTACTTTTCAAATGGTAACTTCTACACCAAATCAATGGGTTGATTTACATTAATCAATAGATATATTAAAATTCAAAATAGGTTGTCATTTGGCAACCTATTTTTTTTACAATTAATATTGAATTGTTTCACATCTATTTTTTAATGCTTCATTCATTGATTTGAATGAGTTTAAAGTATTAATTTCCAACATTTTTTTCATGAATGGAATTAATATTCCTCTGAAACGTTCGAATTGCAGAAAAGTAGTTGTTCCATCATGATTGTCAATGAGTAAGAACGTATGTTCACCATCAAAAAGTTGTGGGATGAATAATTTTCCAATCCATCTAAATTCTTTATTTGCATCAAATTTTAAAACGTTTGGACTGAAATTCATTCCTTTATTATTCTGAGGCTTTAGGAAAACATTTATTTTAGAATCAAAACTTGGATTGCCTTTTAATGACTTAATAAATGGATTCCATTCGGGATACTTCTCAAAATCAGTAAATATTTCCCATACTTTTTCAGGTGAAGCATTGATCAGTATTTCTGAATAAATCAATTTCCCTTTTTGGATCACTTCCCCTTTTGCTAGTTGAATATTTTGTACCATCTTTTTTTTCTTTCTGCAAAGATGAGGTTCAAAGAAGTTTTAATTCGTTAACAAAAGATAAGAAAATGAATTACTGAGATAAAATCCGTTTACGAATTCGACTTAAACTTACAGGTGTAATTCCAAGATAATTCGCTATTAAATGCTGCGGGATTCGTTCGATAATTTTAGATTTATTTCCAGAAATTAGTTCTAAATACCGATCTTCAGGAGATAACATTAATAAACCAACCATTCGATCTTCTAGGCCGATAGCTAAATATTCAGCGATTAAACGACCGAATTTTTGCCACGTCAAACTTTTTTCAAATAGTTGAGTCATTGCTGAGTAAGGAAAAACAATAAGAGTTGCATCGGTCAATGCTTCTATAGCTAGTTTGGATGGTTGTTTTGTAATACAACTGATATATGCTGAAACAAAGTGATTTTCAAAGTAAAAGTAAGTTGTTTTTTCTTCCCCATCTTTGATGTAATAATGCCTGAATGAACCATCAATTACGAATCCAATTTCTGAAGAAAGTTTACCTATTTCAGCAAATAGTTGATTTTTTTTAATTGTTCTAATTTCTAGGAAAGGCACTAACATTTCCCATTCATCATCTGATAATTGAACAAATTGTGCTATTTGATTTCTTAAATTTTGAATCATATTTTACGACTTATTCAAAGATAAAATTAATCTCTTATTTAACTGATTTATATCATTTAAGTTTATTTAAAGTAGCGCTAATTTTGAATCAATAAATTATTTATAGATGAAATTTAGATACAGTTTATTTCTAGCGGTTGCTCTTTTTAGCTCAAAGCAACTTTCTGCACAAGAAAATCTCACATCTGCGGGGGGAGATTATTCTGGAAGCTCTGGATCGATAAGTTATTCTGTTGGTCAAATAGCTTATTTATCGGAAAATAATTCAGATTATTCAATCTCAGAGGGAGTTCAGCAACCTTTTGAAATTTCTCAAATTCTTTCATTAATTGAAGCTAAAAACATTGAGATAAGTCTAGCAGTTTTTCCAAATCCGACGTATGATATTGTGAAAATTGAACTAAAAAACGATGAATTAAACAATTATAAATATCAATTGACAGATTTAATAGGAAATATAATAGAAGAAAATAAACTTTTCAAAAAGGAAGTTTTTGTTGATTTAAGCAAATTGCCTAAAACTTCATATCTCTTAAAAATCAGTTTATTAGAAAATCAAAAAGAAATTAAAATCGTTAAAATATCAAAATTATAACTGCTATGAGAACAAGAATAATTACTACATTTTTTGGAATATTTGGATTGTTGCAATTTAGTTTTGGACAAGCACCTCAATTGTTGAGTTACCAAGCTGTTGTTCGAAATTCTTCTAATCAATTGGTTGTAAATCAATCGGTAGGAGTTAAAATTTCAATAATTCAATACGATCCTCTAGGTATCGCGGTATTTGAAGAAAGTCAAACGACAACTACTAATTCAAATGGATTAATATCGATTCAGATTGGAGCTAATGAATATGGTTTTTTTGCAGCTATTGATTGGGCACATGGACCTTATTATATTAAAACAGAAATTGATCCATTAGGAGGTACAAATTATACTATCACGTCTACTACACAATTATTGAGCGTTCCTTATGCATTATATGCTGAAACTTCAGGAAGCTCAACTCCAGGACCACAAGGACCACAGGGAGATCCAGGTCCGCAAGGGATTCAGGGAGAGCAAGGGATTCAAGGAATACAAGGCTTGCAAGGTGATCCAGGACCACAAGGTGTTCAAGGCCCAGCTGGTCCAAATGTAATGAATACCCAAAGTGTATCATTGAATTTCACTCAAGTTCTTACTTCTACACTTAGGAATGCTGGTGTTTATTCTACAGAATATTTAACCATTCCTTCAAGTGGTTATTATTTATTAGTGTATACAGGTCGGTCAATAAATCAAACAGAGGTTGTCGGATTAAACGGTGTTCCTTATGATGGTCAGGGTGAAACAGGCTTGGTTAATGTTTCTCAAAATTTATCTTTTATTAATGATGTATGGGTAAATAATTTCTATAATTATCGATACATACATCCAACTTCAGGTAACGTGTTTGCAAGTACACCAGCATCTCAATCTTTATCAACGATTACTTATTGTAACGCTGGAGATCATATCACGATTGCCTCAATTGTTTTAACAACTGGCTATCCAGCTCAAACAGGATCATGGACAGTAGCGCCAATGCGCTTAGAAGCTATAAAATTGAGAGATTAAATTGTTAATTTATATCCAACTCCTCTTATTGAATGAAAATACAGAGGAGTTTTTGGGTCTTCTTCAAACATTTTTCTGAAGTTCAAAATAAAGTTATCGATGGTTCTTGAGGTTGGAAATTGATCTTTACCCCAAATTTTATCGAGTATTTCATCTCTTGAAATAACCAATCCGACTTTCTCGGTAAATAATTTTAAGAGTTCAATTTCTTTTTTAGAAAGTAAATGAATTTCATTAGTTGACAAATCGATTACCTCGAAAGTAGAGAAAATGATTTTTTTATTTCCAATTTGGTAGCTTTCTTCGGTTTCCTCTTTTTGAGTTAAAATATGCACTCTCAAAAGCAATTCTTCTAGATCGAACGGCTTGGCTAAATAATCATTTGCACCTAATTTTAAACCCGCTATTTTATCTGGAGTTGTTCCTTTGGCTGAAAGAAATAAAATCGGCACTTTTGAAATTTTTCTAATCTCTTGACAAATCTCTAATCCGCTATGAAAAGGCAGCATCACATCCAAAATCACTAAATCGGAATTGATGATCGAACCTAAATTCTCTAAAGCTTTCTTTCCATCTTCATATACTGCAACTTCAAAATCATCTAATTCTAAATTTAGACGAATCATTTCGGCAATACTTTTTTCGTCTTCAACTACAGAAATTACTTGCATCAATCGGAATTTTATTTCTTTAAAATAGAAATTGCTTTTTGAATTTCTTTATCGAACGGATAAGAAACTTCAAAGTAACCTTCTTCGATCCATAATTGTCGAGCAATTTCTTGTTTCAACACCTTCGTAATAAGTTTTTTACTATGATTAAATTCGCTTTTATTCAAAGGAACTTTAAAGTATTTAGCACTGTATTTTGTAAAGTCTTCTACCAATTGATCTGAAACAGTGAATGATTTATTGAATTCAGCTGGAGTTTTCCATTTAGTTCTTTTATCTGCTACAAAGTCAAATGCAAAACCTTGGAATGAGCCAGAATACATTAATTCAGAGTAATAGAAACTAGTTCCAGTTGAATCATACGGTACAAAAAGATCTGGCATAATTCCGCCACCACCGTAAACGATTTTACCTTTTGGCGTTTTGAATTTTAATGAATCAACGAAAATACTTGAATCTGGTTTGTACAATTCACCATTGTTCATTCGATCATATTGATCTTGATAATATTCTTCAATATCACCTGCATAAGGTTTTTGAATACATCTTCCAGTTGGCGTATAATAACGGGCAATAGTTAAACGTAAATCACT
>CANGHX010000187.1 GCA_947453715.1 Flavobacteriales bacterium
AATTATCAATCTACTATTTATTATACAAGTGGATGTTCAATGAGTACGCCAAATACAACTGTTATTCAAAATACTACTTCACCAATTTCAGGAAATACTGGTATTTGTAATGATACAATCACGTTAGTTGAACATCATTCGGGATTGATCGATTCTTTAGTTTGGAATAATTCAAATACAACAAATTCTGTTGACATTCATTCTGCAGGTAATTATTGGGTAAAATATTATTTTGCTTCTGGTTGTTCAATGAATTCTGACACCACAATTGTAATTTCAAACATTCTCCCTGTTGTACAAGGAAATAAAGGGATTTGCAATCAACCTGTTCCATTGAATGTTCATCCAATTTCGGTTTATGATTCTATTGTTTGGAATAATGGTATTTTAGGTGATACAGCACTCATTTCAACCTCCGGTAATTATTATGCAACTATTTATTATGCCAGCGGCTGTTCAATGTCAACAACAACTGAAAATGTTGTTCAAAATAATAAACTAGGAATTTCTGGTAATACTGGAATATGTTCTGATTCTATTACACTAACTTCAAACTATTCTGGAAATATTGACTCTTTAATCTGGAATACTTTAGATCAATCCACTACAATTTCGACTATTCATCCTGGAAATTATTATGTAACATATTATTTCTCTTCAGGTTGCACATTAACTGATTCAACAATTGTACTTCAGAAAGTAGTGTTACCAAATCCTGTAATTACTGAAAATGGTAATTATCTAATATCTTCTATTGAACCGAATTATCAATGGGCTTTAAATGCAAATGTTTTAACTTCAGAAACAAACGATACATTAATATTAATTCCTGATATTGGTGGAAATTATTCCGTTTCGTCTACAAGTGTGGATGGATGTGTTTCAACTTCAAATATTATTATGATTCAAAGCGGATTAGAAGAAAACAACCTTTCAAATTCTATCTATATTTATCCAAATCCAACAAATGGTGAATTTAAAATTAAAAGTGATCTGGACATCGAATACATAAAACTTTTTGACATACAAGGAAAAGAAATAAATATAATAGAAACAAAAAATAATACTTTCAATATACAAGGTTTAAATTCAGGAGTTTACTCTATTGAAATTAGTACATTGACAGGAAAATACCATTCTAGAATAATAAAACAGTAATTTTAAAAAAAGAATTTATATTTTTGACGTCGTAAACAAATTTGAAATGAAATTAACAGGAATAATTGCAATCTCAGGAAGACCAGGACTTTTTAAAGTTATTGCACAAGGAAAAAATAATGTAATTGTTGAATCGTTGGTGGATAACAAAAGATTTCCAGCATATTCTACTGATCGAATTTCAGCTTTAGAAGACATCAGTATTTACACAGATTCAGAAGAAAAACCATTAAAAGAAATTTTTGTATCAATTCATACAAAAGAAAATGGCGGAGAAGCAATTTCTCACAAAGAGGATGATGCTAAATTAGTAAGTTATTTAACTGAAATTCTTCCTAATTACGATAAAGAAAGAGTTTATATTTCTGACATTAAAAAATTATTTCAGTGGTATAATTTACTTCATAAATCAGGTAATTTAATTCTTTCTGAAGTAGTTGAAGAGACGAAAGTAGAGGCTGCAGAAGAAACAAAAGAAAAGAAAGAAAAACCTGCTACTAAAAAAACGGGTACAGCAAAACCTAAAGTAACAGCTGAAAAATCAGCAGCGCCAAAAGCTAGTGGAGCGAAAAAAGTTACTGCAACAAAAACAAGTACAAGTAGAGGTAAATAAACTCTCAACAGCATAAAATTAAAAAGTCGAGACTCAATTTGAATCTCGACTTTTTTTTGTGTAATTCAATTTTTATTGAGTAATTGTTACAGTAGATGAAACTTGATTTACCAAACCATCTCTATTAGTTACTGTAAAAGTATATTTACAAGTTTGACCAACGATTGTATCTAATGTAGCTGAATAATCATAAGTATACTTATCTGCATCACCACCAGTTAAATCTTGATCGTAAACAGACACAGAAGTTCCTCCATTGATTGATTTTGAAATATTAAATTTTTTCAAGACATCTTTCTTTTCAGCTTTTTCAGCATTAATACCAAATACTAATGCGCTTCCTTTGGATTTTGAAACATCTGAACTAATATATGCCCCCCCTGTTTTAAATGAAATTGTTGGAAGATTACCTTCGTCTTTTTTACAAGCTGCCAATGTTAAAATTGAAACAGATAAAAACATAATTTTAAATCGATTTTTCATTTTACTTTTATTTATTTGTTATTATTTAAACTATTTATTTGATTTTTAAACTTTAATCTAAGATTTATAGCAATATTGCGTCCAATATTTAATAAACCATAATTTTTAAATCGAGATAAGTGATCGTAATAAGCTACATTCAAAATATTATTTCCTGAAATAGTAAAAACATAGCTTACTTTTTCTGTCTCATAAGATGTCGAAGCTCCCATATTCAATAACCAATAGTGTGGTGTAGCTTTTTCAAATGGGGCTGTTTTTGTTTGTTGAAAACAAAAATCTGCATTAGAGAATAACTGAATAGGCATTTTATGTTTTACTGAATTTAAAGTGTAATTAATAGATGGAGTAATTTTTTGAGCGGGAATATATGGTGTATAATTTCCATCTGCTAATTGACTAATCATTCCAGCATACGTTATAGAAGTGTAAACTTTATTACTTGGTTTGTAAATTAAATATACTTCTCCCCCATATTGTTTTACATTTTGTTGTTTATAACGATAAACTGGAAATCCATACCATGATTCATTTGTTGGAGTTAAATACACATAATTATAGAAGTAATTACAAAATGGTGATACAGTAAATTCTAGTTTCTGTGATTTAAAATTTGCCAAAATATTGAACGCTAAATTCTGTTCGTTTTTTAAATTTGGATCCCCTATTTCATATGTAAATATACCTTCATGTAGCCCATTTGATGATAATTCAGCTAAATTAGGTACTCTTACTCCTGTTGCAATGTTCGCTTTCACATTTATTTTATTAGATGGGAAAAATGTAAAACCTGAAAATAAATTATAATAAATTGATTGTTTCGTAAACGGTTTTATATCCTTTTCTTTGCTATTTACTGTTGGAGTAAGAAGTGTTTTAATCCATTTATCTCCAAGACCAATTCCATTTTCTAAAATCAATCTTTTTCTATATGACGTTTCTAAATATGTTGAAATATTTCCTTCTAAAATATTTGCATCTGGTACTATTTTACGAGAACCTATATTAGTATTATTTTCAAAAGAACCTAAACTAGAAATTATTAATTTATTATTTTCATTTATGATACGCTCCCACTTTAATAAATATTGAATAGTCAATAAATGCATATTTAAACTAATCGCTCCTCCTCCTTCATTTTCCATTCGTTTATTGGATTGAACACCAACATTCAAATTTAATTTTGATAAAGAATTTAATTGAAAAGTATTTTCAGATGAAATTATATTCAACAAAACCATATGATCTGGATTTTCATTTAATCTTCTACTCCATCTATTATCTGGCGAAACAAAAGAATAAATATCATTAAAAATAAAACCATAACGATTAAATGTTCCCATGTAATTGTATACTGATTTCCAATTCTTTTTTTGAAAACCATAGGTTGATTTTAATTGAATACCATCAAATCGACTATTCAAAACTCTATTGTTTCTGCCATCTGCATAATCAGCATTATTTTCGATACCAGCTCGTATTCGATACCATTTGTTTCCTTTGTTTCCTTTATATCCGTATTGAAAAGAACCTCCTAACGTATTACTATTAAATTTTGAAGAAAAATCAGTTTCTTTCATATTTAACCTTGGCTTTTCTTCTTCTATAACATTGATGATTCCTCCAATTGCCTCAGTTCCATATAAAACACTCATAGGACCTTTTATCAATTCAACTTTAGAAATACCAACATCAGAAAGTCCAAGTCCATGTTCTTCTTGCCATTGTTGATTATCAAATTTTAATCCTGAAATTAACAGCAACACCCTATTTCCATATAAACCTCTGATAACTGGTTTTGAAATCGCTATTCCTGTTGACAACATAGTTACACCAGGAGTTTTTGCAATCAAATCTGCTAAATTAAAATTTCCAAAACGCGATAAACTATCGATTTTCAAACTTGTAATATTCAAAGAAGACTCTCTAAAAGATTTGCTTTTGTAAGAAGTTACTATAACTGAATCTAGATTTGTTGTCTTTAATGAATCAATAGATTGGGAATAGCTCAAAAATTGAGTATTGACAATAAAAAGTATTATTAGAAATTTCAGGATATTTCTTTTCGACATGTGAAACAAGTAAAAGTTCAATTATTAGACTCTCATAATTAATATTATGAGAGTCTAACTAGAATATTTTAAAAAAAATTTATTCCAATATCTTAAATTCTAATTCGCTAAAATTATTATTACGATCATTTAATTAAAATGATGACATATATCAATTGAATTTACAATTGAATATTAAATAAATAAGATATTGATTTATTGAAATTACCCGTTAATTGGAGGCTTAATTTGAGGTACTATTGATACAAAATAGTTTTTGTTCAAATAATAATAAGAAGGTTTAACGAATTCAATTTGATGTTTGTTTAAGATAAATGAGATTTGGTGAGTTGATTTAAGATAATTTGAATGTGCAATTTTCTGCCACAATAGATTTGGTTGATCATTCTTTTTACTTTCTTTATTTGTATTAAAGGATTGAGTTGCTTCTGATATTAACTTGTATTCTTCTCTGTCGCTAAAACAGGTTAAAATCATTTTATTTTCTTTTATTCTTTTGCTTTTTAAATCAAATAAATTTGAATTGAACTTAAATTCATTTTTATTAATCCATACTATTTTAGAATATTCTTCTTTTGTAAATGAAATTTCAATAAGATTTTTATTGTTTTTAAGCTTTTGATTTACTTCATTTTTAATTAGTTTTTGGGACGTTTGAAAATGTAAAAATACACCAACAAATTGCCAGCAAAAAATAATTAAAAATAATATGTATAAGCTTTTTCTCATTTATAAAAAAAATTGGCTCTCAATTTCTCGAGAGCCAATTTAACTAAAATATTAATAAACAATCAATTTTTCCATTTTTTGTTTTTTAGAATTGATAATACTTACAAAGTATTCACCTTTTCCATAAACTGTTACATCAAAGTCTTTAGTATATAAACCATTGAAGTCTTTTAACTCTTCTTCATAAACGATTTGACCTAAGACATTGTGAAGAACAATTCTGTATTTCATAATTTCAGTTGAAGTAAACACTACTGTGAATTTACCATTACTTGGATTTGGATAAATTGTAAAGTGACTACCAACGTTTGATACTTCATTAATTCCAACAGTAGAAACAGTCGTAATAATAGAAGTTAATGAAGAACAACCATTTCCTGTAACAACAACAGTATAATTACCATTATTAGTTGCAGTATACGTTTGAGTTGTAGCACCTACAATCGCCACACCATTTAAATACCATTGATTACCTGTAGTAGCACTAGAAGTTAGTGTCGTACCATTTTGAGTAATAGTTGGAGTTGCTGGTAAAGGATTTACAGTCATTGTTAATCCTGTTGAAGTTGCTGTTGAAGAAGTAACACAACCTGCATTAGATGTCAAAACACAACTTACAATGTCATTATTAACAAGTGAAGATGTTCCAAAACTTACGTTATTTGTACCCACGTTTGTTCCATTTACTTGCCATTGATAAGCTGGTGATGTTCCACCATTAGAAGAACTTGCCGTAAATACAACATATGTACCTGCACATAATGGATTAGCACCTGTTGTTATTGCTAACGAAATAGCAGGAGTCACTGCTGTACTCATACTCATTGTTACAGCATTAGATGTAGCAGTTGAAGTTGTAATACAAGAAGCATTTGAAGTCATCACACAAGTTACTACATCTCCTGAAACGAAAGCTCCATTTGAATATGTAGCACCTGTACCAACATTTGTCCCATTTAATGTCCATTGGTAAGTTGGTGTACCTCCATTTGTTGGTGTTGCTGTAAATGTTACAGTTGAACCTACACAAGCAGGATTAGCACTAGCTGTAATTGAAACAGAAGGTGTAACGCTTGTTACTTGCATTGTCGTTCCTGCTGATGTTGCAGTAGAAGTAGTTAAACAAGTAGCATTTGATGTCATAATACAAGTAACAACACTATTATTAGCTAGTGTAGAACTTGTAAAAGTTGCTCCTACTCCAGAATTAGTACCATTTACATTCCATTGGTAAGAAGGTGTTGTACCTCCATTCGTTGGTGTTGCAGTAAAAGTTACTGATGAACCAAAACAAGTTGGGTTAGTTCCTGAAGTTAATGCAATTGCAACTGATGGTGTAACGTTTGCATTCACAGTCATTGTAACAG
>CANGHX010000188.1 GCA_947453715.1 Flavobacteriales bacterium
CAAGCACCTTTTGTAAGCGCAGAAGAATTGATTTTGTTTGATAAATTATATTTTGACATTTGTCGATTAGGAGAATTTAATGCTGATTTTAAAATTGCTGAGCCGCATTTAAGAAATGCTGACTTACTTTCATTGGACTTGACGTCATTAAAAAGTCATGATTTCAGAGGGGAGTATTATGATTCTCCAAATGGTTTCTCTTCAGATCAAATTTGTCAGATTGCAAAATATGCAGGGATTAGTGATAAATTAACGTCATTCGGTATTTTTAATTTTTATCCGGTCGGACTTCAAAAATCTTCACATCATTTATTAGCCCAAATTTTCTGGTACTTCATAGATGGAGTGTCAATGCGTAAAGGAGATTTTCCTATTGGAAGTAAAAAAGATTATGTCAAATTCTCAGTAAATCTAGACGATTTTAAAGATGAGATTATTTTCTATAAAAGCAATAAATCAGAAAGATGGTGGATGGAGGTCCCGTATCCACCTCAAGATCAGGTAAAATATGAAAGACATCATATGATACCTTGTGATTATAGTGATTATGAGATGGCGATGAAAAATGAAATCCCTAATTTATGGTGGAAAACATATCAAAAGTTAGGCTAACTAAAACAGTTTAATTAACTGTTTTTCAGTTGTTGATTTTTAAATCGCTTGTTTTATTTTTAACAAATCATGAAGCATTGACTTTTCTTCGTGGATTCTATATTTAATAAAATTGTAAAATATTTTCCATTTTTTATTCTTAAAGTGACTAAATGTAAATAAAATTAACTATTTTAGTCGCCAATTGTGTGAACTTTAAACCAGTTTGCATGTGCTATAATTCATAAAAACCAATAAAAGTAATGAATAAAAAAGTACTATTGTTATCTGCTCTTGCGATGTTGACGTTGACTTCAACGTTTGCACAACAAGATAAATTACTTACTCACTTTATATATGATAAAATGAGTTTGAATCCTGGTGCAACTGGGATTGAAGTAGATGGTATTTGTGCTACAAGTGTGTATAGAAATCAGTGGGATAGAGTAGACGGAGCGCCAAATTCAGCAATTGTGAATGTTGAAGCAAATATGAGCAGGTTTATGCCTGGAGGATTGGGGATTTCATTTTTCCATGATGCCATTGGCTTTAATAGACAAAATACTGCTTTATTGAATTATTCATATCCTTTGATAAATTCAAATGGGAATAAATTAGGAGTAGGATTAGGTTTGGGGTTAATGAATTTAGGTATGAATCCAACTTGGGTTCCGCCAACTACAACACTAGATAATTCTTTACCTACAGGTTTTACAGGGAATGGTTTGGATTTGAATTTGGGACTTTATTATAAAAGTAACTTAGGTTTTTATGCAGGACTTTCTTCAACTCATGTGAATGCAGAAAGATTAAATAATAAGTTAAGTCAAACATCTCAAGTTTTTGGGGTTAATAGACATTATTATTTAATGGGAGGATATAAGAAAGCGTTAGGTCAAAATGCTGTAGATGTCCAATTGTTAGTTAGATCTATATTGTCGCAAACTTCGGTTGATGTTAACGCAAGATTTATGTATAGACAAATGGGGTATGCTGGTTTGTCATTTAGAAATGCTGATGCAATATCTGTAATGTTAGGTTATAACGTTTCAAGAGGATTTTTAATTGGATATGCATATGATTTTACAATAAATAAATTATCAAGTGTTTCTAAAGGATCGCATGAAATAGTTCTAAAATATTGTCGACCAATTCCGGTTCCGCCAATTGCTATTTCTAGACATCCTAGATGGTTGTAAAAAAATATTAAAAATAATGTAACCAAATCTGTATAGATTGCGTTATAAAGTACAAGGGTGAAACTGTAGTTTTAGAATTATAGGGTTTATTCAAAAAAATATAAAAAGTAATAAGGATGAGAAGACTTTTGTTATTTGGTTTAGTAAGTGTGATATTAGTATCTTGTATGACAAGATCAGGACACTTGACTGGAACGTTGGGAAGACCAATTTATATACCGGAGATTCCGTTGGGAATGGTATATATACCTGCTGGTTCTTACAATATGGGGGAGAATGATCAAGATGTACCATTTTTACATCAAACACGTGCGAAAACAGTTTCTGTTCAGGCTTTTTACATGGATCAAACTGAGATCTCTAACAATGAATACCGTCAATTCGTTGATTGGGTTAGAGATTCTATTGCTCGTGAAAAAATTTATGAAAAAACAGAGGATGATGATGCTGCTGGAAAATATATAAATTATAAAGATTTGTATTTTGACGAAGGATCATTAGAGTTTGTTGAATATGATCCATCTGATCGTGCTTTAAACAGAACTTTGTTTGATTTAAACTGGGATAGACAATTAGACTATAGTGATGTAGATTTAATTCCATTATTAGCGGATATGTATTATCCTCAACCAGAAAGATTTTACAAAAGAAGAGAAATAGATACACGTAAATTGATGTTCAGATATTACTGGATTGATTATGTTGAAGCGGCTAAAAGAGGTCGTATTAACATCTCTCCAAACGGATATGATAACCAAGGAAATAAATTGGTTGAAGAGCATAGAACTTTAGAAACTCCTCCACATCCATTTACAGGAGAACCTCAAGGACAAGATAAAGACTTAGGTTTCTTTAATAAAAAAGGACAAAACAACGCAATTAGAGGTCATGAGAATCGTCAAAGATTTATCATAGATGAGAAAATCAATGTTTATCCAGATACTTTATGTTGGGTTCGTGATTTTACATACTCATTCCATGATCCAATGACTCAAATGTATTTCTGGCATCCAGCTTATGATTCTTATCCTGTAGTTGGTGTTACTTGGGTTCAAGCAAAAGCATTCTCAGTTTGGAGAACACAATTATTGAACAACTGGTTAGTTAGTATGGGTGATTTATTTGTAAATGATTTCAGACTTCCGACAGAAGCAGAATGGGAAAGAGCTTCAAGAGGTGATTTAGCATTGTCTCCATATCCATGGGGTGGACCTTACATCAGAAATGAGTCAGGTTGTTTCTTAGGAAACTTCAAACCAATGAGAGGAAGATATTTTGAAGATGGTGGTTTCCATACAGTTAAAGTATATTCTTACAATCCAAACGGATGGGGATTATATTGTATGGCAGGTAACGTTTCTGAATGGTGTGAAACTGCTTATGATGAATCAATGAATGAGTTCTCTCATGATTTGAATACTGATTATAGATACAATGCAATGGATTGGGATCCACCATCAATGAAACGTAAAGTATTAAGAGGAGGTTCTTGGAAAGATATAGGTTATTACCTACAAAATTCAACTAGAACTTTTGAATATCAAGATACAGCAAAATCATATATTGGATATAGAAACGTAATGACTCACCTTGGACGTGGAGGTCGTGATTTCACGAAAGAAGGTAATGAAGAGTCTCAAAGTGATATTCAATTAAGATAAGAGATATTATTTATTTTAAATAAAAGAAGCTAAAATCAAAAGCAATTTAAATTAAACTAAAAGCAAAAAAAACAATTTAAAATTTAAACTAGAAAGTTATGAGTGCAAGTGGAGGCGGTTTTTTCGCAAGTAAAAAATTTAAGACAGTAATGAAATTCGTCTACGGATGGGGTGGAGCTATTGTAATTGTAGGAGCGATGTTTAAAATTCAGCACTGGCCTGGAGCAACAATCATGTTGATCGGTGGTTTGGGTGTTGAAGCAGTAATTTTTATATTATCTGCATTTGAACCGTTACATGAAGATCCAAACTGGGAGTTAGTATACCCTGAATTGGCTTTAGGTCATGCAGAAGAGTTAGATCATGATGCATTACCAGTTCACGAAAAACCAGCTAAACATGCTGCACCAGTTGCTACTGCTGCTCCTGTTTACGTTACATCTGGAGTGACTCAAGAATTAGATAAAATGTTAAGTGAATCAAATATTGATGTAGCTTTATTAAATAGATTAGGTGATGGAATGAGAGCATTAGGCGATAACGCTATGCAATTACAAGAAATTACTACAGCAGCAAACGCAACTAATGATTACGTTTCTAGCTTACAAGCAGCTTCTAGTAAAGTTTCTAGCTTATCAGATGCATACGAAAGAGCATCAGTTTCTATTGCTGGTTTAACATCTACAACTGCAGAAGGTGAATCATTTGGTGAACAAATCCAAAAAGTTTCTAAAAACTTAGCAGCTCTTAATAATGTTTATGAATTACAATTAAAAGGATCTTCTTCTCACTTAGAAGCTACTGAGAAATTCCAAGCACAAGTAACTGAAATGATGAAAAATCTTTCTGAATCTGCTGAGGATACAAAACGTTATAAAGAGAATATGGCATTATTAACAAGTAACTTAACAGACTTAAATACTGTTTACGGTAACATGTTAAAAGCTATGACAATAACTAAAGGTTAATATTTAGAGTAACTATACGTTGTATTAAAATTACTAAATAACAAACTTAAAATAGATATTAGAAATGGGCGGAGGAAAAGAAACCCCTAGACAGAAGATGGTAGGTTTGATGTATTTGGTGCTTATGGCATTACTTGCATTGAACGTAACAAAAGCTGTACTAGATGCATTCGTTGCAATTGAAAAAAACCTGCAAGTTGGTACTTTAGCGCAATTAGATAGAGGAAATCAAGCAGTGAATGAATTAAATGAAGCTACAACAGATAAAACGAATCCTGAGAAAGTAAAAAAGGTGAAGTATTATTTGACTATTGTTGATAAAATCAATAAAATCACAGCAGAGAGAATTAAAGAAATTGATGAAATCAAAATCGGTGTTCTTGAAAAAATGGGTGAAATAGTTGTTCCTGCTAATGATAATGAGGAAGCAATTGTTTGGGTACCTTACAGTGAGAAAGATCCATGTAGACCTGCAAAATTACATTTAATGGCTGTTCAAGCAAAAGATGGTTATGATGTACCTATGCATGAAATTATTGGGGAAGATTTAGCAACAGTAACTGGTTCTGGTAAAGCTTTGTTTGAAAACATTATCAAATACAGAGCAGATTTATGTGAGTTAGTTGGTACTTATCAAGCTCCAGGAGGGAAACCGTACAAATTTAAAACGGAAAAAATCAATGAGTTTAAGGACAATATTGACCTTGACAAAATGGTTGATAAAATGATAGATAAAAATAAGACTTATAACTTTCAAGAAGATCGTGAAGTTTTAAAAGAAATCTATTTAAAATTAACTAAAAAAGAGTTTGATGAGTTTGAAGGTTTAAAAATGCATTGGATTGCAATTACTTTTGACCACTCTCCAATTGTTGCTGCAATTGCATCATTAACTGCATTACAACAAGAGATTTTAGCTGCTCGTGCAACGGCTTTACAGCATATTAAAGGAAGAGTTTCTGTTGGTGAATATAGCTTTAATAAAGTTATGGCTTTAGCTTACGGTCCAGCTTCTGTTGCTCAAGGTGAAGATGTTGAAGTAAAAGTAATGATGGCTGCTTATGATTCAGATAATCAACCAATGGTTACTTACAACGGATCTAAAATTACTGACGTAAAAGATGGATACGGTATTGTTAAAACTAAAGCTTCTGCTGGACCAGAGATGACTTTGAAAGGTACTGTAGCTATTCGTAAAAAATCAGGAGAAATTAAACAAGAGAACTGGGAAACTAAAGTAGTTGTAATGAAACCTCAAGGTACTGTTTCTTTACCAGATATGAACGTTGTTTATAGAGGGTACCCAAATAGAATTGTTGGTGTAGCTTCTGGTTATGAAGAAACTGTGTTGAGTGGTTCTAATATTCAGTTGACTAAAAAAGGAAATGAATATTTAGGTTCACCAGGAAGTGGTAAAGAATGTTCTATTACTGTTTCAGGTAGAAATAAAGCAACAAACAAAACTGTGCAATTAGGGAAGTTTCCTTTCAGAGTTTCAGGTATGCCTTCACCAGCAGCATTTTTAGGTTCTTTAGGTACAGGTGCTACAACAAGTAAATCTGCAGTAGCTGCAATGACAAGAATATTTGCAAAATATCCACCAGAGATACCTTTAAAGGCTGAATTTAATGTAGATACATGGGAGATTTCAGTAACAGGTGCACCTAGACCAATTTCTGGTAAAGGACAAGCATTGTCTCCTGAAGCATTAAGTTTATTGAAACAGGCTAGACCAGGATCGAAAATTTCAATTTCTGTAAAATACAGAGGAATGGGGTCTTCAGGTTTTACAGCTTGTATTGTTAATGTTCAATAATTAATTTGAATTATGAAAAGTCTATTTTTTACAGCTCTTTTAGTTCTTGGGACGGGAACTTTAGTAGCGCAACCAGAGATTAATGGAGGACCAGTAAATGTTCCTGCGGATGGTATCGTTGATGGGGTTTTTATTCAAGAACACATTCCAACTAA
>CANGHX010000189.1 GCA_947453715.1 Flavobacteriales bacterium
AAAGCAACACCTTGACCGTATTCTACAGCACAATTTCTAGCCATCGACAATACGAAAGCCGTTTTACCCATCGCAGGACGAGCAGCAATAACAATCATATCAGAACGTTGCCATCCTGAAGTTAACTTATCTAAATCAAAGAAACCTGTAGCAACACCAGAAATACCATCTGTATTTTGAGATGCTTTTTCGATTTCCTCGATTGCTTCTCTAACTGCTGTTTGCATTGTTGAAACACCATTACTCATGTTGTTTTCAGCAATTTTAAACAATTCACCTTCTGCTTTAGTAAGTACATCAAAAACATCATTTGAATCATCGTAAGCATCACGAATAATCTCGCTTGACATACGAATCAACTCACGCTTAATGTATTTTTCTGAAATGATTCTCGCATGAAATTCAACGTGAGCAGTAGAAGCAATTCGACTTGTTAATTGAGAAATATAAACTGCACCACCAGAAGCTTCTAATTCTCCAGATTGCTTTAATTTATTTATTACAGTCAACAAATCGATTGGACTTGAACTACCAAATAATTCACGAATTGCGCCATAAATGTATTGGTGTTTTGGATCATAGAAACTTTGAGGTGTTAAAATGTCAATAACATCTGTTACGGCATTCTTTTCTAACATCATAGCTCCTAAAACAGCTTGTTCAACATCAACAGCTTGCGGTGGTACTTTACCCAATTCAGAAGTTAACTGAACATTTTTCAATCTGTTTGTTGGTTTACGTGTGTTTTCCATTTTTTCGTCCATGTAACAAAGATAAGGAATTCAATCGCTGAAGTGAAATGAAATCAAAAAAGAATTTCTTAAGAAGATATGAACTAAGGTTATTAACAATGGTTTATAATTGAGAGTTGAAAGTTGAGAATTAACTATTAACTATTAACTATTGCCTCAGCTTAATAAATTCTTTGATTTTTTCATTTTCGATCAAAACGGTCAAATTATAATAAACCAATTTCCATTCTCCTTTTTGCTTTTCTATGATTCCAGAACCTCGACATCCCTTCATCCACGTATCTAAATCTTCATCAAACCAAGCAATATTCTTTTTGATTACCCATTTTCGATTTGAAGGTTTAAAATCCCATGCTTTTCCTTTATCAAAATAAGGCTTTGAAAAACTAGCAAATTCTGTTTTGTTCCAACGTTCATTAGGCGCAGTTCCTAAGAAAATAAAATCATCAGACATGGAATTGAAATATTCTGAAAAGTTAGCATTTGATGCCGATTTATGCCAATTATTCACTAAAGTATTTAGTTTGTCCTCCACATTGGTTGAAGTAAACGATAGACATATTAGTGCGCTCAATACGAAAAGATTTTTCATTTTTTTATAGAATTAAAAAAGGCTATTCAAAATGAATAGCCTTTCAAATATAAAGTGTATTATTTTTATTTTTTAGCTTTTGCAGCTTCCATTTCTAAACACATTGCAACTGCACTTTTCACATTTACAACTCCTCCAGTAACTGAAAGTGTCCCGAAGTCAACTTTTTCCTCAGAACCTGGTTTTGATTGTTTAGTTCCTTTATATGAAGTTGCTGATTTTAACATTGCATCTTTAATCTCATTCATTGTCAATGCTGGGAAATAAGAAGCTAACAACGCAGCAACACCTGAAATCATAGGAGCAGCCATTGAAGTCCCTTGTAAGATTTTATATTCACTTTGAGGAACAGAATTATAAATTTCGTAACCTGGAGCGAAAATATCTACTTTCGTTTGACCGTAATTAGAAAAGTCAGCAGCTAAATTTCCTTTTGCATTTTGAGTAGAAGCTCCAATTGTCAAGAATAAATCTAATTTTTGAGTTTGAAAACTGTATAAAGAAGTTGGGAAATTTGGATCTGTATCTACATTCGCAGCATCATTTCCTGCAGCATGAACTAATAAAACTCCTTTTGAATCTGCATATTTAAACGCTTCAAATACTTCTTTTTGATTAGGAGAATATGCTTTACCGAAAGACATGTTAATTACTTTTGCTCCATTATCAACGGCGTAACGAACTGCTAAAGCAATGTCTTTATCGTTTTCATCACCATTTGGAACAGCTCTTAAAGCCATTAATAATACATTTTCAGCAACACCATCACCTCCTAAATTATTTCCTCTTTTTGCACCGATGATTCCACCAACGTGAGTACCATGTAATGCATCAGGACCTTCAACATTGTTATTTCCGTAATGAACATCTGAAAAATCTTTTGGATTATCACCGATGATTTCTCTTTCATTAAAGTTTAAGTTTAAGCTGTAATCTAATAAATCATTAATTGAATGAGCTTGTTCTTCAATCATTTCCAACGATAATTGACCTTTAACCATAGCCAAAGCCAAACCTTTCAATTGAATTTGATCTTCTGTTTTAGGATCCCATTTTACTAAATCTTTTTCGGTATAATCTGTTTTACCTAAAATTGAACCAACCATTGTAGGAACTTGCTTCATAATTGTAGGAAGCATTTCCATTTGAGCTTTATATTGATTGTAATTAGCAACTTCTCCCTCTACATCAGCTTTCACTTTTTGGTACAATTCATACTCTTTACTTTCAGCTGCAGATAAAGTTGTTGGATCAATCCCATCAAATTTCTTAGATAAGTCTCTTAAAATTCTAGTTTTTTCTAAAGTCGCTTGGTTAACGTTTTCTCCTTTAGCATTTCCTAAATAATTCCATCCATGAATATCATCAACGTAACCATTTTTATCATCATCTATTCCATTTCCAGCTACTTCTTTGGTATTTGTCCAAATTTTCCCTTCTAAATCTTTATGTTCGATATCAATTCCTGAATCAATAACGGCAACAATCACAGTTGACGATGAACGTTTTTTTAATTTTTTATATGCTTTTTCAGTATGCATTCCTGCTCCTGTTCCATTGTACCAATTAAGGATTTTAGAATCAACTTGTCCGTATAAGATGTTTGTTAATCCTAATGAAAAAACAGATAGGGATAATGTGATGATAATTTTTTTCATTTATATGATCGTTTTAATTTCTAAACTTATTTTACAAAAGTGGTAAATATTTTAATATAAACTTTAATATTTGAATAGATGGCAGTATATTTACTTGTACATGTATTTATAAATTACAAACGGTTTGCTGATGAAAACGTACCTTACGCTCTTCCTTATAGTAATAAGTCATATTTTAGTTGCTCAAGAAAATAAAGTTCAAATTAAATATTTGAGTGTTGAAGCAAAAACAATCACTCCTTTTACAATAGAAAACAATCCAAAAAATCTTGCTTTTTTAAAAAAAGAAGGAGTATTAATCAAAAACAAAACGAAAAAGTTAATATTTTTTACATCAACGCCTGAATGGGTTGTGAAAAATAAAAAATTGGGAAATATTACAGATTTTCATTTTGATGCATTTCCTGCCGTTGCTTTAAATGATTCTTCTCGGCAATTGCATTTTGTGAACCAAGTTCATGCTGGTTCGAACGGATTGCCTACTGCATATAAAGGGAAAAATGTAATCGTTGGCGTTATTGATGTTGGTTTAGATGTAACACATCCAGATTTCAAAGATTCACTTGGAAAAACAAGAGTTTTAAGATATTGGGATCAAACTTATTCTGGAGTTTATAATTTCCCCACATATGGCTATGGAAGATTATGGGACAGCACAGCAATTAACAATAATCTTTTTTCTGGCAATGATCCAGTTGCGAATAATGGTCATGGAACTTCTGTAACGGGAAGAGCGGCAGGTAATGGGCGCTCAACTGGACAAAATTCTGGTAATGCGCCTGAAGCAAATATCGTTTTTGTTCAATCAAACATGAATGCAAACAATTGGACTTTAACAATTGCAGATGCATGTGACTATATCTTTAAATATGCAGACTCAGTTGGGAAACCAGCTGTAATTAATATTAGTTTAGGAACTTATTTTGGAAGTCATGATGGAAATGATCCAGCTTCAGAATTAATGGAACAACTTTTAGATGAACATCCAGGCAGAATTATTGTTTCAGCAGCTGGAAATGCAGGTTCATATGGAAGAATGCATGTTAGAGGGACAGCAACTGCTGACACAAGTTTTGTTTGGTGGCAAAATAATCCGAGTGCAAACTTTTTTGGATTGTCTAATAAAATTTACATGGATATTTGGACCGATACAACAGATGCCCGATTGATTGATTTTGCTTTAGGTGCTGACAAACCTTCACCAACTTATGGTTTTAGAGGAAGAACAAAATTTTACAATATGAAAGCAATTGCTGGTGTCGTACAATATGACACCATTTATAATTCTAATCATCAACGTATTGCAACGGTAGAATTGTATCCAGAATTAGTGGACAGTGCATTTCATTTAGAAGTTTACTTTTCAAACGTAGATTCCACAAGCTATTATTATCGCTTTATGACTAAAGGAACTGGATCTTATGATGCGTGGGGAACAACCAATATCAAATCAAATAATATGATTTCAACTTTGCCATCTGCATCACTTGTTCCTGAAATTACAAAATACCAATTACCAGATTTAACACAAAGTATAGTATCTTCATATAATTGTTCAAATAAGGTTATTTCAGTAGGAAATGTTAAAAACAGGAATCAACATACCACTAAAAATGGTACAACTTATACAAGCGCATCTCCAGCTTTAATAGGAGAAATTGTTCCAGGATCTAGCAAAGGACCAAATAGACACAATGTCACAAAACCAGATATTGCAGCAACAGGAGAATTTGGTATCTCACCTGTACCTGCATGGAGATATTCTAATTCTACCTATAATTCAGCGGTTGACATTAATGGTTTTCAGGGCCGAAATAATGGAACTTCAATGGCATCCCCAACTGTGACTGGAATAGCCGCACTTTATTTGAGTAAATGTAAAAATGCTTCTTATATTAATTTTTCAACTGATTTAAAAGCAACAGCAATTGTAGATAATTTCACCGGGGCAGTTCCAAATAATTCGTATGGATATGGTAAACCACATGCATTAAATCTATTGTTAGGAAATAATAAAGCAACTATAACTGGTAATACTGGAATTTGTTCAAGTCCAATAACGCTTTCGACATCTGTTAAAAGTTCAATTGATTCAATTGTATGGATGAACTCCACGATTTCTAATAATTTATTAGTTTCGTCGCAAGATACAGTTTCAGCAATTGTCTATTATGGTAATGGTTGCAAAGTAAAAACGGATACAACCATTGTTACATTGAACTCATTACCGATTGTAAATGGAAATTTAGGTTTATGTGATTCAAGCATCTTTTTATATGTCCAACCGACAACTTTAACTGATTCGATAATTTGGAATACTGGTTTCTCAGGAGACAGTCTACCAGTAGCAGTCGCTGGAAATTATCAATCTACTATTTATTATACAAGTGGATGTTCAATGAGTACGCCAAATACAACTGTTATTCAAAATACTACTTCACCAATTTCAGGAAATACTGGTATTTGTAATGATACAATCACGTTAATTGAACATCATTCTGGACTTCTAGATTCATTAGTTTGGAATAATTCAAATACAACAAATTCTGTTGACATTCATTCTGCAGGTAATTATTGTGTGAAATATTACTTTTCTTCAGGCTGTTCAATGAATTCTGATACATCAATTGTAATTTCTAATACACTTCCAACAATCCAAGGTAATAGTGGAATTTGCAGTGAACCTGCGCCTCTTAATGTTCATCCAATTTCAGTTTATGATTCTATTGTGTGGAATAATGGTATTTTAGGTGATACAGCACTCATTTCTACCTCCGGTAATTATTTTGCAACTATTTATTATGCAAGTGGCTGTTCAATGTCAACAATTGCAGAAAATGTAGTTCAGAATACTAAATTAGGAATTACTGGTAATACTGGTTTGTGCACTGATACAATCACATTGATTTCAAATCATATCGGCAATTTAGATTCATTGGTTTGGAATACAACTGATCAAACTGCAGCAATATCTGCTTCAACACCTGGCAATTATTATGTAACATATTATTTCTCTTCAGGTTGCACATTAACTGATTCAACTATGGTTCTTCAGAAAGTTGTTCTTCCAAATCCTGTAATTATTGAAAGTGGTTATTTTCTAATTTCTTCTTCTGAACCTAATTATCAATGGGCATTAAATGGGAATTCTTTAACCTCAGAAACAAACGACACATTAATATTAATTCCTGATATTGGTGGAAATTATTCCGTTTCGTCTACAAGTGTGGATGGATGTGTTTCAACTTCAAATATTATTATGATTCAAAGCGGATTAGAAGAAAA
>CANGHX010000190.1 GCA_947453715.1 Flavobacteriales bacterium
ATGAATTAGAAGCAGAAGCAATTTACATTTTACGTGAAGTTGCTGGTCAATTTGATCGTCCTGCTTTATTATTTAGTGGTGGTAAAGATAGTATCTGCTTAGTTCATTTGGCGCTTAAAGCATTTCGTCCTGGTAAATTCCCATTTCCATTAGTACATGTAGATACGGGGCACAATGCACCTGAAGTAATTGCATACAGAGATCAATTAGCTGAAAAGTTAGGTGAGAAATTAATTGTTCGTAAAGTAGAAGATACAATCAAAGAAAGAAATCTTCAAGATGGAAAAGGAAAATTCCCAAGTAGAAATCCTTTACAAACATATACTTTACTAGATACAATTGAAGAATTCGAATTTGATGCTTGTATTGGTGGAGCTAGAAGAGATGAGGAGAAAGCAAGAGCAAAAGAGCGTATTTTCTCAGTAAGAGATGAGTTTGGACAATGGGATCCTAAAAAACAACGTCCTGAGTTATGGAATATCTATAATGGTAAAATTGATAAAGGTGAGAACGTTCGTGTATTTCCAATCAGTAATTGGACTGAATTAGATGTTTGGAATTACATTCAACGTGAAAAAATTGAATTACCTTCTATCTATTTTACGCATGCTAGAGAATGTATCTTAACAGAGCAAGGTCAATTAATGGCAACGAATGAATTTGTTGAAATTGATGAAGACGATGTTATTGTAACAAGAAACGTTCGTTACAGAACAGTAGGAGATATGACATGTACAGCAGCTGTTGAAAGTGAAGCATATACAGTTGAAGAAATCATCGCTGAATTGAAAGACACTAAAATCAGTGAAAGAGGTGCTACACGTATGGACGACCGTATCTCTGAAGCAGCAATGGAAGATAGAAAAAAAGGAGGGTATTTTTAATATAATTTTAAATGTTTCCCCTATGAAGGGGGATTAAGGGGGATGACAATTTTAATTCTCACCTCCCTCAACCCCTCCTCAAGGAGGGAAGTATTCAAAATTTAAAATTTATAATTCAAAATTAATTAAATGGAATTATTAAGATTTTTTACAGCAGGTAACGTAGATGATGGGAAAAGTACCCTTATCGGACGATTATTATTTGATAGCAATTCAATTTCAACAGATATCATTGAAACGCTTACAAAACAAAGTAAAGTGACTGGAGTTGGTGCAGAGATTGATTTAGCTTTGTTAACAGATGGTTTAAGAGCCGAAAGAGAACAAGGAATTACAATTGATGTAGCTTATAAGTATTTCAGTACAGATAAACGTAAATTTATCATAGCAGATACACCAGGACATGCTCAATATACTCGTAATATGTTTACAGGAGCTTCAAATGCTGAATTAGCAATTATTTTAGTAGATGCTCGTAACGGAATTACTGATCAAACAAAGCGACACAGTATCATTTCGTCAATTTTAGGTATTCCTCACGTTTTAGTATGTGTAAATAAAATGGATTTGGTGAATTACGACGAGGCGGTATTCAAAAAAATTGAAAGTGATTATTTAGAATTTGCTAAACCTTTGAATATTGGTAAAATTTCATTTATACCAGCAAGTGCTTTAGCAGGAGATAATGTTGTAACACCATCTGAAAATTTAAGTTGGTTTAAAGGTCCAGCATTATTACAATTTTTAGAAGAAGTTGAAATTGTGAAAAATACAGTTGTTTCTGATGCTCGTTTTCAAGTTCAATATGTTGTAAGACCTCAAACGGATAATTTACATGATTATAGAGGTTATGCTGGAAGTGTTTTATCAGGTAGCTTTAAAGTAGGGGATAAAATTAAAATTCTTCCTTCTGAAAATGAAACTGAAATAACACGCATCGAAAGTAATTTAAAAGATGTTACTGAAGCAGGAGCAGGTTTACCCGTAATTTTACATTTGAAAGAAGATTTAGATATTAGTCGTGGAAGTACAATTGTACCTGCAAATCATTTACCTTCATTAGAAAAAGAAGTTAATGGAACAATTTGTTGGATGGACAATAGTGCTTATAAGCCGGGACAAAAGTTGATTTTTCAACAAAATAGTTTTAGGACGAAAGCGGTAATCAAAGATATTGAAAGTAAGGTAGATATTCATACTTTTGAGAATTTAGAAAGCGACGGTACTATTTCATTAAATGATTTTTGTAAAGTATTCATTAAAACTGCTGATGCTGTAAGTTACGATTCTTACCAAAACAACAGAAAAACAGGTGCTTTTATTTTAATTAATGAAAATACAAATAGTACCGTAGCTGCTGGTGTAATTGACTAAAAGTTTATAGATGAAAACATTGATTGAAGAGTTATACGAAATTCACAAGGAAAAGACAGTTTTACCTGCACCTTTGTTGGTTAATAATTTTATTGAAACTCTTTTTTCAATTCTTTTTCCTACTTATAACAACAAGACTTTTGCAAATAAAGAGAAATTGGAAGAAGAGTATGCTAAAAACAAAGAGCAACTTACAATTTTATTATTACATGTTAAAGATTATTTAAACGAAGATGTAGATGCTTTTGTTGGAAAATTTTATGATAAATTACCTCTGATTTACAAGTGTTTAATTGATGATGCGGATGCAATTGAGTTAGGTGATCCAGCTGCAACGAATAGGGATGAGGTCATTCGATCTTATCCAGGATTCTATGCAATTGCGATTTTCAGAATTGCACATTTTCTATATGATTTAAAAATTCCATTTATTCCAAGAATATTAACGGAAATTGCTCACAGTAAGACAGGAATTGATATTCATCCAGGTGCAACAATAGGAAAATCATTTTTTATTGATCATGGAACTGGAATTGTTATTGGAGAAACGACTGTAATTGGTAACTTTGTCAAAATTTATCAAAGTGTTACATTAGGAGCTTTAAGTGTAAAGAAAGAATTAGCAGATTCAAAACGACATCCAACAATTGAAGATCATGTAGTTATCTATGCAGGAGCGACAATTTTAGGAGGGAGAACAGTGATAGGTAAAAATTCAACCATTGGAGGAAATGTTTGGTTGACAAAGAGTGTGAAAGAAAATTCATTGGTATATCAGAATGTGGATATCACAATTGATGAAAAAAAATAGAGATGGCAAAATTGATCGATTTTATAGGAAATACACCTTTAGTTGAACTTTCAGTTGTGAACCAAAATCCTAATGTAAAACTTTATGGTAAATTGGAAGGTCATAATCCTGGAGGAAGTGTTAAGGATAGAGCAGCTTATGGTTTAATTAAAGGAGGAATTGATAGTGGACTTATTAAGCCCGATTCAAAATTAATTGAAGCGACTAGTGGGAATACTGGAATAGCCTTAGCAATGATTGCTCGTTTAATGAAATTGGAGATTGAAATTGTTATGCCTGAAAACTCTACAAGAGAAAGGGTATTGACAATGAGAGCTTTTGGAGCAACTGTTACTTTGACTCCGGCTGAAGGAGGAATGGAAGCAGCGATTGATTATGCGAGAGAGAAGGTAGAAAAAGAAGGATTTGTTATGTTGGATCAATTTGGGAATCAAAACAATCCAAATATGCATTATAAAACTACTGGTCCTGAAATTTACAGAGATACAAATGGAGAAGTAACTCATTTTGTATCTGCAATGGGAACAACAGGAACTATAATGGGTGTTTCTACTTATTTGAAAGAACAAAATAGTACTATTCAAATAGTAGGAGTTCAGCCAGAAGATGGAGCGAAAATACCTGGTATCAGAAAATGGCCGAAAGAATATTTGCCAAAAATATTTGATGCTTCTCGAGTAGATCAGCTAATTGAAGTTTCAGAAGAAGAAGCAAAAGAAATGGCTAAGCGATTAGCAAGAGAAGAAGGTGTTTTTTCAGGAATGAGTAGTGGAGGTGCAGTTGCAGCAGCCTTGAAATTAATACCTACTATTGAAAAAGGAACTGTCGTATGTATCATATGTGACAGAGGAGATAAATATTTATCTACAGATTTGTTTGAATAAAGCAAACGAGATTAAATTATATAGAATAATAGATTTAGAAAATAATAAATACAAAGAGAGATGATAGAAACAGACATCATTATTATTGGAGCAGGACCAGTTGGTTTATTTACAGTTTTTGAAGCAGGATTATTAAAATTGAAATGTCATTTAATCGATTCTTTGGCTCAACCTGGTGGACAATGTTCAGAGATTTATCCAAAGAAACCAATTTACGATATACCAGGATTTCCTTCTGTTTTAGCTGGAGATTTGATTGATAATTTAATGGAACAAGCAGCACCATTTAAGCCAGGATTTACACTTGGTGAAGCTGCTACAGAAATCGATAAATTAGAGGATGGAACTTTTATTGTAACAACAGTGAAAGGTACAAAACACCATGCGCCAATTGTAATGATTGCAGGAGGTTTAGGTGTTTTTGAACCAAGAAAACCACCTATTTCGAATATTGAAGATTACGAAGATAAAGGAGTTGAGTACATCATTAAAGATCCAGAATTTTACAAAGGTAAAAGATGTGTGATTGCAGGTGGAGGAGATTCTGCTTTAGATTGGTCAATTTATTTAACAGAAAGAAACATTGCTTCTGAAGTAGTTTTAGTTCATAGAAATTCTTCATTTAGAGGTCACTTAGATTCAGTTCAAAAAGTGATTGATTTAGCTGGAGAAGGAAGAATTAAATTAATTACAGAGGCGGAAGTTGTTGGATTAAATGGTGGTTCTCAATTAGAAAGCGTTACAATTAACCATACTAAAGATGGAGAAATTATCACAGATGCTGATCACTTTATTCCATTATTCGGTTTAAAACCAAGTTTAGGTCCAATCGGAAACTGGGGATTAGAAATAGATAAAGGAGCTATTATTGTAGATACGTTAGATTATTCAACAAACATCCCTGGAATTTATGCAATCGGTGATGTGAACACGTATACAAACAAATTAAAGTTAATCTTATGTGGTTTCCATGAAGGTACTTTAGCTGTTCAATCTGCTTTCGCAAGAATTCACCCAGATAAAAAGAATGTATTAAAGTATACTACTGTTAATGGAGTAAACGGATTTTAATATTTTTTTCCCTCCTTGAGGAGGGATTAAGGGAGGTGAAATTAATAATTTAGATTAAAGTCGGTAATTAAATTTATCGACTTTTTTTATAAGATTCTTTATAAAATTATGTCAGAACACAAAATTGATATCAATTGGAAAAATTCAGGAGATAATTTGTCCTATTACGAATACGATCGAACACATTCTTGGGAATTTGAAGGCGGAAAAAAAATGCAAGCCTCTGCAGCACCTGAATACATTGGAGATATAAAATACATCAATCCAGAAGAAGCATTAGGGGCAGCCTTGGCTAGTTGTCACATGATGTCTTTTTTGTTTGTAGCATCTAAAAAGAAATTTGTTGTTGATACTTATCAAGACAAAGCAATTGCAATATTAGAAAAGAATGCAAAAAATAAAATGGCAGTTACCAAAATTTATTTAAATCCAATTATTACTTTCAAAGGAGCTAATATTCCAACTCAAGATGAGGTAAAGCTTCTCCACGAAAAAGCCCACGATGAATGTTTTATTGCTAATTCAGTTTTAACGGAAGTAATTATTAATCTTGATGATACAGCAAATAACAATGAAAAATAAAATCTTTATAATTATTCTTGTAATATTGTTTTCCTCTTGCACTGAAGAAAAAAAACAACCAAAAACAAGTTTTGGAAATATCAAAACAAACTCTTTTATCAAAAAAAGACAAAAAACAAGATAATACAAAACTTATTGATATTTTAAATGATAGCCTTGAAAATATTGTAAATGTTTCTAATTTTCTTGATTCAATTTCAAAACAAAAAAATATTCAAGTAATCACTCAATTGAAGGAGAAATGGAATAAAGAAGAGAAATGTTATCACTATTTTAATTCAAATTATCATTTTAAATTAGTTCAGGAAACTAGGTTAAAAAATAATATAGAATATATAAATACTACTTTTTTTGATGGTAAAACCAAAATAGATTTTTCAGATTATTCAATTTTAAAATTTAAGGAAGGTCAGTTTGAAACTGAGAATTTTGGATATAATCTAATGAATAATCTAGAAAATTGTAGAATAATTAAAATAGGAACAAATTTTTTCTTATATGCAGATGTTAATTTTATGTGTACTGGGATAGGTTGCGGTTGTAAAATAAATATGATTTATGATTTAAATACTCATAAGCCAATTTTTATTGAAAATTACCGATTTCCATATTCTA
>CANGHX010000191.1 GCA_947453715.1 Flavobacteriales bacterium
AGGTTTTTGTGTTTAATCTATTATTATTTTTTACCACTCTGGACAAGTATCACAACCATTCACAGATCTACCATATAGGAAGAAACCAATTGCAAAATTTACGGAAGCAAAACCAAAAGTTTGACTTGAATATGAAGAGTTATCTAATTTCCTAGTTCTCACTCTTGCTTGATCAATAAAGCCAGCACTTAGATTTAATTGAAAGAAGATACGGTTATAAAACTCTAATCTGTTACCGATGTTCAATGATCCACCAAATCCAGATACGGAGACCGTAGAAATATCTTTTTTACCAGCAAATAAGAAAGTGTTTTTGGAAATAACAGGACCTAAACCAAATCCAAAATCAGTAGAAAAATTCATTTTATTTTTCTTTTTACCTCGATACCAAGGAGTGGTCCAATCTAATTCCAAACGGAGATAATTCATACCACAATTTTGATAATTGAATACCGCTGTATCAACAATATGTTCAGCCCCGTTAAAATTTCCATAATTTGTGGAGTCGGCTTGAACCCCAACTACTCCTGCTAAAAACACCCTCGCCCTATTGTCCAAATTATAGGTAAACTTATCATAACCTATAGATAGACATAAATTATTTTTTACATAACAACCAATACGTGCACTTATCTGAGGGCTAATTAATGGGTGTTTAGTAAAATAATTATTATGATTCAGTGGAGCAGGTTTATCTGAAACTAAAGCATTTTTTAAAGTTAAGTCATAATATGGACCAGAAACTCTTAGATCTGTTTTAGAATAATAGGCTCTATTAAGACCAATGTAACCGATATACGTGTTCTTCCCATAGGTAAGTTTAGACTTCTTAAATTTTTTATATTGAGCTTCCACCGAAAAGGAGCAAATCAAAAGTAGGATAGTAAATGCGAATCTCATAGGACAACGGTTTAAATAAACAACTGATTATGACATTTTTAAGAATGAAATTTCTTTTTCAGTTAAATGACGATAATGGCCTCTTGGCAAATCTTTTTTAGTCAATCCAGCAAACTGAACACGATCCAATCTTACAACATCATAACCCATTGCTTCGAATGATCTGCGAACAATTCTATTTTTACCTGAATGTAATTCAACTCCAATTTCTCTTGGATTGTCTTTTACATATTCAGCTTTGTCAAATATTATTTTCCCATCTTCTAATTCTAAACCTGAAGTAAGACGATTCACATCTTCTAATTTTACTGGTTTATTCAATTCGACATGGTAAATTTTACTGCATTTGTGACGAGGATGTGTTAATTTTTTAGACATATCTCCGTCGTTTGTAAACAACAATAAACCTGTAGTTTCACGATCTAAACGTCCAACAGGATAAACTCTTTCTTTACATGCTTTCGCTACTAAACTCATCACAGTTTTCCTACCCCATGGATCATCCATAGTTGTAATAAAATCCTTTGGTTTGTTTAGTAAAACGTATTGTTTTTTCTCCGCATTAATGGTTTCACCATCATATCTTACACGGTCACCAGGTTTTACTTTATACCCTAATTCTAAAATGATTTCATCATTAACAGTAACAACACCAGTTTGGATTAATACATCTGCTTCACGTCTTGAACAAATACCTGCATTCGATAAATATTTATTTAATCGAATATCAACGGCATTTACATTTGGCATTGGATCACCTTTAGCAACGCGTTTTTTATTATCAATAAAACGAGTTCCTTTTGGTGCACCTTTTTCTTTAGGGGAAGAAGGCTCTTTTCCTATAATTGATTTAAACTTAAAGTCATTTGCTTTTTTTTCAGCTTTAGATTTTTCTCCCTTTTTAGAAGTTGTTTTTTTAGCTGTAGTTGAAGTAGATCTAGATTTTTTTCTTCCTTCGTTTTCTTTTTTTGTGTTCATCGCGAGCATAAATATTTGTACAAAGATAGACCAAAATTAGCTATCTTCAATGTTTTTAATACTTTAACGCAAAAAATCAAAAATAGATACACCTATAAATGTAATAATCTGCCAATCTATAATTTGCTAATCTAAAATTTTTAACAACTGAATGCATCTTCAATATGTTCAAGGTCAGTTCGAAAACCATTATGAACAATAGAAATGATGTCAAAGCGAGTTTCTAAATGAATATTCTCTTTAAAAATATAATCATTTGCAACTTGAATGATTGCTTTTTGTTTTGATCTTGTAACTGCTCTCCAAGGTTCACCTATTTCAGCGGTTTGTCGAGTTTTTACCTCTACAATGATTAATTGATTTTCAAATAGCGCAATGATATCCACCTCATTTTTTCGGTAATGATAATTACGAGTGAGAATTGTATATCCTTTTTTTAATAGGTGTTTACAAGCCATATTTTCTCCATAAATGCCTAATTCTTGTTGATTCATGATAATTAAATTTTATTTTATTTCTAGTTAAGATAATTAAAAAGTTCATTTAAAATACTTTTATTACACCCAAATTTCGAATTTAAATTTTCTGTTATTTTTATATTTCACCACAAATAAAAAATTATTAATAATCATAAAATCAGATACTTAAATAATTTATTTTACGATCAAATAAAATTAAGCATAAGCGTCCTAATTAAATTTAGTAGGTAATGAAGCAATAATTATATTTTAGCATTTCTATGAATTTGAACATTTTGATCTTCATATCTTTTGACTTTAATAAATAATTCCCTTAATTTTTAGAAAGATTTGTCATATATTTACAAACAATTTTGGTAACTTATCAACAATTTTCAACTATAAAATAGATGAAAGTTGTGTTTTTTTGTATAAAGAATTTTAAATAAATTGAACGTAAACACTATTGAAATTGAGTATAAATGTTTTAAAAAGAAACCTTTATTACTTGTTTTCGTAAAAACTGAAATTAAACCAATTCTTTTTTTAAAAAAAGATGGGAGAGAAATGTTTAACAACTACGAAATGAAGAAACTTTATTTTGAACTATTCACGTCATTTGTCTTAATGTTTTCATTAATGAAAACTTCTTTTGTTAATGGAGGTTTCAATAAATCATTTAGGATTAAAGAAAAGTTGAAAAATATCTGTAGACAACTTTTTCAATTCACAATTCGTTTAGTATGTATAGAAGAGAAGATTACTTTAAATACTACTACAATACATAATAGCTATAATAATATTGACACTAATTTTTTTGAAAATTTTCAATCAAAAAGAATTAGTTATTTAAATACATTAATCATTAATAATTGATTATGAAGAAAAAGTTACTTATTCAAATATTAACAATTCTCTTTACATTTTCGTTGGGTCAAATTATGGCCCAATGTCCAGGTGTAGACAGTGTTAATCCCGTTATTACTCCTTGTCCAGGTGTAAACCAATCTGTAAATACTGATCCGGGTGTTTGTACATATACAAAATCAGGTACTGATTGGAACTTTAGTGCAACAGATGTTGATGATTTAGGTATTCCTACTTCTGGTATGAATACAAGTTATACGATTATCAGTCCTTTAGGTGTACCATCAATTGCAGCTACTTTAAATGGTTTTGTATTTCAAAAAGGAACTTCAACGGTTATTTTTACCGCAGTAGATGCTTGTGGAAATAATCCTGGAACATGTCAATTTACAGTAACAGTAACAGATAATCAAAATCCTACAATCTCATGTGTTTCAAATCAAAGTGTTAGTACAGATCCTGGTGCATGTACGTATAAAAAAGTTGGTACAGGATGGAATGCAACTGGAACGGATAACTGTACAACTGTTTTCACTTATGTTTTAACAGGAGCAACAACTGGTTCGGGAACTACTCTTAATAATAAATTTTTCAATAAAGGTGTTACTACAGTAACATGGACCGTAAACGATAATTCAGGACATTCTGCAACTTGCAGTTATACTGTAACTGTAACTGATACTGAAGATCCAATTATTACTTGTCCAGTAAATCAAACGGTAAATAATGATGCAGGAGTATGTACATATACCAAATCTGGAACAAGTTGGGATGCTACTGCAACTGACAATTGTTCTACATTAACTTACTCATATGTTTTAACTGGTGTTACAACAGGTAGTGGTTCATCTTTGAATGGAAGAACGTTTAATAAAGGTGTAACAACAGTAACTTGGACAGTAGATGATGGTTCTGGAGCTTCTAGTCCAGCAACGTGTTCTTTTACAGTTACAGTAGTAGATAACGAACCACCAGTAATTTCATGTGTTGCAAATCAATCAGTATTCACAGATGCAGGTGTTTGTTCATATACAAAATCTGGAACAAGTTGGAATGCGACTGGTTCAGATAACTGTACAACTGTTAATTTTACTTATGCTTTAACTGGGGTAACTTCTGGTTCAGGTTCATCTTTAAATGGTGTATCATTTAATAAAGGTGTGACAACTGTAACTTGGACAGCTACGGATTCTAAAGGATTAACATCAACATGTAGCTATACAGTTACAGTAGTTGATAATGAAGCACCAATTTTTGTTGCTTGCGGTCCAAGTAAATCAGTAAATACAGATGCAGGTGTTTGTACCTATACAAGAGCAGGTTCCGCATGGAATCCAACTGCATCAGATAACTGTTCTACAACTATTTCATATGTCTTATCTGGAGCAACTTCTGGTTCAGGAACAACAACAGCAGGTTTGGTATTTAATAAAGGTGTAAATACGTTGACTTGGACTGTAAATGATGGATCAGGTAATACAGCGACTTGTAATTTTAATGTTACTGTAACAGATAATCAAGATCCAACAATTTCTTGTGTTGCTAATCAAACTGTAAATACAGATGCAGGGTTATGTACATATACAAAATCAGGTACAAGTTGGAATCCAACAGCTACTGATAACTGTACATTTACATTAACCTATGTTTTAACAGGAGCAACAACAGGAAGTGGATCTAATACGCTTAGTGGTGTAGTTTTTAATAAAGGTGTAACAACAGTAACATGGACAATTAATGATGGGACAAGACCAATAAAAACTTGTTCAAATACAATCACTGTTGTAGATAATCAAAACCCTACAATATCTTGCATCGCAAACCAAACTGTTCCTGCAGATTTTGGCGTTTGTACTTATACCAAAGGAAGCACAAGCTGGGATGCAACGGCATCAGATAATTGTACTACAACGTTAACTTATACATTAACTGGTGTAACAACAGGAAGTGGATCTAATTCTATTAATGGTGTTGTATTTAATAAAGGTGTAACAACTGTCACTTGGTCAGTAACTGATGGTGTAAATCCAGCACAAACTTGTTCATATACTGTTACAGTAACAGATACACAAAACCCAACGGTTTCGGCAGCAGTTCCAAGTGTATCAGCAAATACAGATTTAAATGTTTGTACTGCTTCAGTTGCAATTGCAAATGCGATATTTAATGATAACTGTACTGGTTCAACAATTGCTTATACTTTTTCAGGAGCAACAACTCAAGGTTCAACTTCAGGTCAAGTTGGAACAGCTACTTTTAATAAAGGGACAACAACAATAACTTATACTGTTACAGATGCAAGTGGAAATACCGCTACAACAACTATGACAGTTATAGTTTCAGATGCGCAAAACCCTACAGTTTCGGCAGCAGTTCCAAGTGTAACAGTGAATGCAGCTGCAGGTATTTGTACTGCTTCAGTAGCCATAGCAAACGCAACATTTAATGATAACTGTGCTGGATCAACTTTAGCATATGCATTTAGTGGAGCGACAATTCAAGGGTCTACTCCTGGTCAGGTTGGAACTAAAACATTTGGTTTAGGTACAACAACAATAACATATACAGTTACTGATGCTTCTGGAAATACGAATACAGCAACAATGACTGTAATTGTTAACGATACACAAAACCCAACAATTACATGTCCAGCGAACGTAACACAGGTAGCAGGTGCAGGAGTTTGTACAGCAGCGGTAACGATAGCAGTACCAGTAACGGCGGATAATTGTTCAGTAGCGAGTGTGGTTAACAATTTCAACAATACAAATAACGCAAGTGGAACATATCCATTAGGATTAACAACCGTAAATTATGTTGTAACAGACGGAAGTGGAAACACAGCGAACTGTTCATTTACAGTAACGATCAACGATACCCAAAACCCAACAATAACATGTCCATCAAATGTTACACAGGTAGCAGATGCAGGAGTATGTACAGCAGCGGTAACGATTGCA
>CANGHX010000192.1 GCA_947453715.1 Flavobacteriales bacterium
AAATGACAGCTTTAGGTTTAGAAAAATATTTAGAATTTATCCATTTTGGATTAACTTCTCAAGATATCAATAACACGTCAATTCCTCTTTCATTAAAAGAAGCGATTGAGCAAGTGTATTTGCCATTTGTAAACAAATTAGTTACAAAACTAACTACAATTCAAACGGAGTGGAAAGATATTCCAATGTTAGCTAGAACGCATGGTCAACCAGCTTCTCCAACACGTTTGGGGAAAGAGATTCAAGTTTTTTCTGAGCGTTTACAAAAACAAATTGACATCTTAAAAAACATTCCTTTTTCTGCAAAATTTGGTGGAGCTACAGGGAATTTCAATGCACATTTTGTTGCATTTCCAAATCATGATTGGGTTTCTTTTGCAAATGATTTTGTAAACAACCGTTTAGGATTAGATAGAAGTCAAACAACAACTCAAATTGATCATTACGATAATATTGCTGCATTATTTGATGCTATGAAACGTATCAATACGATCGTATTAGATTTAGATCGTGATATGTGGACATACATTTCGATGGAATATTTCAAACAACGATTGACAGAAGGAGAAGTAGGTTCTTCTGCTATGCCACATAAAGTAAATCCAATTGATTTTGAAAATTCAGAAGGAAATATTGGTTTGGCAAATGCAATTTTGGAACATTTGGCATCTAAATTACCAGTTTCAAGATTACAAAGAGATTTAACGGATTCTACAGTATTGCGTTCAATTGGTATGCCATTTGCTCATACTTTAATTGCTTTCAAATCTACTTTGCAAGGATTGGATAAATTGTTATTGAACGAAAGTGCAATTGAAAAAGAATTAGAAAACAATTGGGCGGTTGTTGCTGAAGCAATTCAAACGATTTTAAGAAGAGAAGGTTTTCCAAAGCCTTATGAAGCTTTAAAAGGATTGACACGAAAAAATGAAGCAGTAACTCAAGTAACAGTTCACGAATTTGTTGATACATTGCCTGTTTCTGATGCTATTAAAACGGAATTAAAAGCAATTACACCAAGTAATTATACAGGTATTCAGTTGGTTAAATAATTTTAAATGAGATTTTTTGTTTTTTTCTTGGGATTAAGTATTGCTTTCTTTTCTAGATCTCAAGAAACGATTGAATGGAGTCAATTGCTAAAAACAAAAGGTCAAGTCAATAAGATTTTACCAAATTCTGGTTCGGATTTTTACACCATTCGATTTCAAGGTGGAGCTTTATTAGGTTCAAATTATTTCAGTCATCATGAAAATTTTCTCTTGCAAAAAACAGGGAAAATTAAAGCTGCTGTAGAAAATAGTACAGCAACGATTGAATACGTTTGTATGATCAATAGTGCACCTTATGCTATTTTGATGGATAAGGTTGGAGATAAAAAAATTCTGTATGCTCAAAAGTACAGTCCAGAATGTAAGCCGGTTGAAGATCCAATTAAACTTTCTGAATATACTACACCAAAAAGCGGTTGGAAGAGTAGGGGATATTACAATTTTTTATTCTCTAAAAACAGTGATTTCTTTTGCGTAGAATATGATGTTCCTGGAACGAAGGATGAAAATGAACGTTTTGGATATCGTATTTTCACCAAAGATTTTGAAATGATTGCTCAAGGAGAATATGAATTACCATATTTGAAAAGTGAAGCACTTGTTGATAAACGTTATTTATCGAATACCGGTGATTATTTTATTTCAGTCAAACTCTATAAAGAAGAGGAAAAGAAACGCCTTTTTAGAGATAATACAACACTGTCTAAAGTTTTATTAATGCATGTAACGTCTTCTGGGTTAGAAGAATATGAGTTGGATTTGGAAGGAAAAAGAATTACCGATATGACGTTTTCATCTGATAATAACAGGATTATGACTTTTTCTGGATTATATGGTGAAAAGACGAAAAAAGAATTGGGCATCAAAGGAGTTTTCTATTTTCGATTAAATTTTGATAAGAAAGAGATTATAAATTCTGGTTTTCAGGAATTTGATAAGGATTTTATTACGCAAGATTGGACCGATAGACAAAAAGATCGCGCAGATCGAAATGAAGAAAAAGGTAAAGGTTCACCTGAATTATATAATTACGAAATAAAAGAAATGAATACGCTTTCTGATGGAAGTATTGTTGGTATGTTGGAACAATATTATATGAATGTGGTAACATATACGGATCCAAGAGGCTATTCAAGAACGACTTATTACTATCATTACAATGATATTGTAGCATATAAAATAAGCAATTCAGGAGTTTTTGAATGGGTGAAAAAGATACCGAAAACTCAAATATCAACGAATGATTATGGGTATTTCAGTTCAACAGGTAGTTATATAAATGACCATCATCTAGTCATCTTTTTTAATGATCATATAAAAAATTACAATGAAGATGGAACTTGGATTAGTAGTAATAGCTATGAAGCAAGCTTCACTAAAAGATCAAGTACAGTTGCTAAAGTAGAAGTTGATTTGAAATCAGGTGATTTAAACCGTACCTCATTTTTGAAAGTACAAGATTCAAAAGCGATTGCAATTCCAAAATTGTTTACAGTAGATTATAGTAAAAATGAAATGATATTGTTTATGATTTACGGTAAAAAAGAGAAGTTCGGATTAATTCATTTTTAGCGAATTAATCTCTTGATTGATTTTTATCAATAATGTGAATATCTCTTTGTTGGAAAGGAATTACGATATTATATTCTCTGAATAAACGATCGATTTCAAAACGAATGTCAGATTTGTAAAAGCTAATATCCCAACTTTGATCTGCCCAAAATACAAGTTCTAATTCCATTCCATTTTCACCAAATTTTGCCAATCGAACTTCTACAGGCTGTGTCTTTTTGACTTTTGGATGACTCATGGCTGCTTGACGAAGTAATCTTGATACTAATTCTGTATCAGAACCGTAAGCGACAGTTGTGTTGATTATAAAGCGTGTTAATTCTGAACCATGCGACCAGTTTTCTACAAATTCTTGAGTCAATTTTACGTTTGGCATAATCAATACATTTCCATCTCTCGTTTGAATTTGAGTTGTACGCACATTGATTTTAACAATTTTAGCAACAATTGATTCTTTTTCAGAACTTTTGCTCCCTAATTCAATAACGTCACCGACTCTGATGTTTCCTTCAAATAAAAGAATTATACCAGAGATCATATCTTTAAAGACATCCTGAAGACCTAAACCTAAACCTACTAAAATCCCTGTAGATCCTAAAAGGATATTTTCAATTTTAACTTCTAATGCTTGTAAACTTAAGATACAAGCGAACATATAGATAGCGTATTTTGCTAATTGGATATAAACAAATTCAGAACCTTGATTAATGTTGTTTTTCTCTTTGAATTTTCTGTTGATGTATAATTTTACAACATTTAAAAGCATTCGAGCACCAAAGAAAATAACGAAAATGATGATTACATGGTAAAATGATAAATGGAATTTTTTACCAGCAATTATATTAAAGTTTAATAAATCGGTAAGTGTAACATTTTCATTGTTGAAATTAAAACTCCAAACTCCAATGTAAACAGCAAGGATATAAACACTTTGACTAATTAATCGAAGCCAAGTCGTTCGTTGACCTTCCATACGAATATTCGCTTGAGTCAAATAACGCTTTAATAAACGGTGGAAAATTCTTCGAAGTCCGATAGAAGCCAAAACAATTAAAGCAATGAAGAACAAGTTCAACAAGCATACTTTGTAAGGTCCTAAAGAAAATAACGTTGCGCTTAACATATTTTTATCCGATTATTCGTCCTAATTTTTCCGAAAATACAATTTTTACATTATCTAATGCGATTTTTTCTGATATTAAATCAGCTAATTTCTCATTTTCATTTTCAATATCTATTGTTTCTAAAGCAGTTTCAATTTTCTTAATTCGTTGGTCTATTTTTCCCAATTTAAAGTTGTAAATTGAATGTAAGATTGCATTTTGGAGTTTGTCTAATTCTGTGTTCGTGTGAATGTTGTGTTTGATTAACCAATTTGGGCTAACTTCATTGAGTTCCGTTTCAATATCAGTTACAAATTGAATTATTTCTTGATCTTCTAATTTTAAGAAATGACTTGGTTTATAAAAAATATTTTGAGACAAACCATCAACAATCAATTGATGAATTTTGTTATATAAAGGTGTGAAAAACAATAATTCATCGCGATCTAATTCATGACAAATTAATTCAACGACACTCGTTTTAATTTTTATTTTTTCATTATTTTCATCAAATTGTTCCGTTTCAATTTCATACTGACCATATTTAATCATTTTACGAATCAAATCAAATTCATTGTGATCAAAAGTTGGAACATTATTTTTTTGAACTGGTTGAGGGATTTCCTGAAAGTCATTACTAGGATCAGGCTGAAAACTTTGCTGTTGAATAGGCTGTCTTTCTTGTTCTTGCAGTTGTTTTACAGCAGCAGTATTTCTACTTTTATTCAATTCATTCGTAACAATTTGTTCACTTAAGTCAAACTGTTTTGCAATTTCTTGTGTATAAATTGAACGTGTAATTTGATCAGGAATCAAGGAAACCGAATGAACTATTTCGCGCACTAAATCGGCTCTTTTTATCGGATCATTTCCACCATCTTTTAATAAGATATCTGTTTTAAATGATACGAAATCTTGTGTATGTTCCTTGATGTATCTTTCTAATTCAGAAGTACTAACGCTTTTTGAATATGAATCTGGATCTTCGCCTTCAGGAAATAAAACAACTTTTACATTCATTCCTTCTTGAAGAATCAAATCGATACCTCTGAAAGATGCTTTTATACCAGCTGCATCACCATCGTAAAGAATTGTAATGTTTTGAGTATAACGGCGAATTAATTTAATCTGATCTTTTGTTAAAGAAGTACCAGAAGAAGCAACAACATTTTGAATTCCTGCTTGATACATACTTATAACATCTGTATACCCCTCACACAAGAAACAATTGTCGTACTTAATGATATCTCCTTTTGAAAAGTAAAGACCATATAAGATTTCACTTTTGTTATAGATAATACTTTCAGGAGAGTTGAAGTATTTAGCTATTTTTTTATCTGTGATCAACGTTCGACCACCAAAACCTAATGTTCTTCCAGAAACACTGTGAATAGGGAACATAACGCGACCTCTAAAGAAATCAAATTGACGATCTTCTTTCGATTTTACGAGTCCTACTTTTTCTAAGTATTCTAATTTATATCCTTTTTCCAGAGCAGCTTTTGTGAAATCTGTTCCAGTATTTAAGCAATAACCTAATTGAAATTTTTTAATGATATCTAATCGAAATCCACGTTCTTCGAAGTACGAAACGGCAATAGCTTTTCCTTCATCCGTTTCATGCATCGATTTCATGAAATATTCCTTAGCAAATTCATTGATGATGTGTAAACTTTCACGTTCAGAAATTGCTTCTAATTCTTCTGCAGTTGCTGGAGTCTCTTCAGGAAGTTGAATACTGTATTTATCGGCTAGCCATCGTAATGCCTCAGGATAGGAAAAATGTTCTTTCTCCATTAAAAAAGATACAACATTTCCTCCTTTACTTGTCGAAAAACATTTAAAAATTTGTTTGGCAGGTGAGACCATAAAAGAAGGAGATTTTTCATCCGTAAAAGGACTTAAACCTTTTAAGTTTGAACCAGCTCTTTTTAAATTCACAAATTCCCCTATGACTTCCTCAATTCGAGCAGTCTGAATAATTTCATCAATTATATGTGGGGGAATTTTTGCCATTCTTATTCTTTCGGTTGCCCGTAATCAGTTGTATTGATTAATTTGCCTTTTTCATCGTAAAACTCCCAAATACCAATTTGTTTATCGTTGCTATATTCTCCAACGTAGCTGATTGCTCCGTTAGGATGTTTTACAATAGAATGTCCATTTTTTTTACCATTTTCGTAAAAGCAGATTGACATTTCGGTTCCATTTTTTGCTAAAAAAGTCCATTTTCCTTCTCT
>CANGHX010000193.1 GCA_947453715.1 Flavobacteriales bacterium
ATGTATCTTCGTAACTAACCTTGGAAATCGGACTTGAATGACTGCTTCGAAACATCATCTAAGATACTGATTTCTAAGGTCTTAAACAAATATTTTCTGATTTAATTTATTGATAATCAATTGTTTATATTTTTTGTCATGTAGTTAGTGGAATATTATAACTTTTTATCACTATTTAAAGTTCCCTATTCGATTTTAACAATTAATATTTTAAAAAAAACACATTGTTTTTACATGGAAACTTTTATTAATCAATTCATCTAATTATATTCGCACCCTTAAAGAATTTTCGAAATGGCAATTATTGGTAAAATTAGAGAAAAATCAGTGCTTTTAGTCGTAATTATTGGACTAGCTTTATTAGCATTTATCTTAGGAAACTATGAAAAAATGTCTGGTGGGACAGAAGATGTATTTGGTTATGGAACAGTTTACGGTGAAAAAGTAAATCCTGAAAAATACACAGCTGAGGCTCAAAAATTTGTAGAACAAGATGCTCAACAAGCTCAACAAGAGCAAAAAGAGTATACTCAAAAAGAAAAAGATGCTTCTGAAGATAAAGGTTGGAACTACGTTGTAGAAACTACAATCTTAGAAAAAGAATTCGAAGCATTAGGAATAGATGTAAATGATACGGAATTTGATTCTTACTTATATGGTAAAGATGGATTTACAGTATTACCTGAGTTATTACAAAGCTTTGCAGATGCAACTGGTCGTTTAGACGAGAAAAAATTACAAAGTACAATCAACCAATTGCAAACTTCTGACAAACCAGAAGATCAAAAAAGATGGGAAGATTCTAAAAAATACTACATCGAAAGAAGAAAGCAAGAGAAATACTATGCTATCATCAAACAAGGTGTTTACGTTACGAAATTAGAAGCGGAAGAAGAATACAACGCTCAAAAACAAATTAAAAACATCTCTTATGTGTGGAATAAATACTTCGATATCAAAGACGAAAGTGTTAAACCAACAGATGCCGAATTACAAGCTTATTTTGACGAGCATAAAGGAGAGAAAAAATTCGAAAATGCGAGCGATAGTAGAGAGGTTAAGTATTTTGATGTAATGGTTAATCCTTCTAAAGCTGATTCAACAAAATTCAACAAAGAATTTGAAACTATCAAAAAAGGTTTTGCAACTTCTACGAATGATTCAGTTTTCGTAATGACAAATTCTGATTTAAAATTCTACACAAACAAGCATACTGCAACTTTCCGTCCAGAAGGTGATGCAAAAGCTCAAAAAGGAATGACATATCCAGCATTTATGGATACAGTTTTCAAAACTGCTTCTGTAGGTCAAATCGTTGGTCCATACCAAGACAATGGAAATACTAGATTAGCTAAAATCATTGATTTCAACACGAAATTATGTAAAGTAAGACACATCTTAATTTCAGCTCCAAAAGGAGAAACTAAGAAAATTGAAGCAGCTCAAAAGAAAGCGGATAGTATCGTGAAATTATTGAACAAAGATAATTTTGCTGATTTCGTTACACGTTTTTCTGAAGATCCAGGATCAAAAGAAAAAGGTGGAGTTTACGAAGATTTCTTAGATTATGAAATGGTTCCTGAATTCTCTGCATTTGCTACTGAAAAAGCAATCGGAACAATTGGAACAGTTAAAACTGACTTCGGTATTCACATTATGGAAGTTATGGATAGAAAAGCAGTTAAATACCCAGTATTAGCTTTAATCCAAAAAACTTTGGTTGCTAGTCAAGAAACGATTGATTATAAAGAAAGTGAAGTTTACAACATTCTTTACAAAATCGATGCTAAAATAAGCAATGAAACGGATGTTGCTAAGAAAATTGAATTGTTTGATACAATTGCTTCTAAAGCAGGTTACATGTCAAGACCAGCAAGAATTGAAACAAACAAACCAATGTTATACGGTTTCAATACGAAAATGGCAGAAGACAAAATCTTCAAATTAGCTTACAACGAAGAAGCAGAAGTTGGTGCTTTATGTTCAGCTCCAATTAAAGATAAAAATCGTTATGTAATTGCAATTTTAGCTTCTATTCGTACAAAAGGTACTCCAGAATTTAATGATGTAAAAGACATGATTAAAGCGGAAGTAATTAAAGAGAAAAAAGCAAAACGTTTTATTGCTAGCATGATGGGTAAATCATTAGAAGCGATTGCTAAAGCAAATGGTTCTAAGGTAACTAAAGCAGATGTAACTTTTGCAAATCCACAAATTACAGAAGCAGGTTATGAACCACAAGTGATAGGAGCAATTTTCTCTCAATTAAAAGATGGTCAAAAAACATTACCATTAAAAGGTGAATCTGGAGTTTATGTTATCAAATTAAACAAAACAGTGAAAGCACCAGCTACAGCTAATTACAATGTAGAAAGAGATCAATTATTAGCTACATTAAAAGGAAGTATTGTAAATCAAGCAAGACAAGCCTTAATGAAAAAAGCAGATGTAGTTGATAACCGTCGTTTCATCAACGCAGGAATCAGAAGACAAGCTTAATAGCACTCAAATTTATAGAAGCCTCAACAGAAATGTTGGGGCTTTTTTTATTTAGAATTTTTAATTTGAAAAATCAATTGTTCATTAAATTTCTAATTCTTAAATCGTTGCACTTAGTTTAACATTATCTTTATAGGATATGGCACTACATAAACTTTGGATATTCATTTTATTAATGGTAATATCTGCTTGTTCGGGTAATTCTGAAGATGCAGGTAAGCTATCGAAAGGTGTTAAAAAATCTTCTATTTTTCATTTGAATACCTTACTGACAGAGGATGAAAATGAAGTCTCTTTTCCCATTTGGTTTACCGACTCTATAATTAAAGCACATAAGCTAAAAAAAATCACTCGTAAGACTTTTAAATTAGATAGAGAAGTTCAAAATCCATTGAAAAGCATTGTTGGAGCTGTTCCAAGAGAAATGCGAGAATATTACTTTAATCAATTTGGTGCAATCATTCAGTTAAACGTTCATTACTATTATGACGATCGTGAAATAGGATCTATTTTGTTTAGTTATACAGGCGAAAAAGATGCTTATGGCTATTCTCAGGTAAAGCGTAAAACAATTGTAACAAAAACAGCCAAACGTATTTCTGAAACGCATGAATTCTTCGACCCAGAAGTAAGAGAATTAGATTTTAAAATGCATGTCAAACGTAAAGGAGCGAAGAAATATTTAGCATACCAAGACATGGAAACAGGTGATTTCAGTTATTTCTTATTAAATTCAAATTATTGGGGAACACTTTCTGTTGATTCGATTTTAAAACCTAATCCAAAAGATATTGTTGGGTGGGGAACACCACTATTTCCTTCAAAAAAATACCAAGTTTCAAATAAAGTAAACGAACAGAACGTTAAGATGTTTATTTACGATCAGCATTCTGCAAAAGTGCCAGATTATTGGTTAAAAAAGGTGTATCCTTTTGATTACAAGCGTTCATTCATTTATAATAAAAAAGGAATTTGTAACGGTTACATCGATTCTACGTTTGCAGATGAAGTGTTTGTAACTCGTATGATTTCGAATTTTCAGCTAAATAAAAAAAATGAGCCAATCAGAATTGTCCATCAAAAAGAAAATGCATCAAATGATAAAGAATATTTCTCCATTGAAACATATACCTATGAATAGTAAAATTCACTTTTCGATCGTTCAAATTATTATTTCAACGTTCATTTTTCTTTCTGCTAACATTGGATTTTCTCAAAAGGTCGATACGGTAAGTTACAATGGAGTTTCTTATTTTGAATATCCTTTTCAAATAACTACGAATGCCAATGGGTATTATTATTACGGAATGAAAGTCAGAAAATTCAAAAAATTTATGACGATTTATTACCGTGAAAATCAAGGGAAAGATTTAAGTAAAAAAGACTTTAAACGTGATATCAAATTATTTAAAAAGGAATTAAGGGTTTATAAAAAAACAATCAATCAACAAAATCAAGAGATTGATAAGAACTTAAGAAAGGCTATCGATAAAAATCCATATCCGTTATTGGAAATGAATTATCAATTTGATAAAGATATTACACCTTGTTTAGATAAAATTCCAGATGGAAAATACATTCAATATTTTGCTGATTTCGCCTTGGTGAATGAAAGCGGAAATTATGAAATAGTATCAAAAAAAATAGCAGGTATTTTTTCGATTAAAAACAACATGTTGGATGGAGATGCTGTATGGTTTAATTTTCATGGTGATACCTTGAAAAAAGGAAAGTTCATCAATGGATTAAAAGATGGTGAATGGAAAATTGAAACAAGAAATCTAAAAAATCAACGAATTACTAAAGAAGATAAAGAGTTTTATATCGCAAATGGTTTTCCTAGAACGGATACAATTATTGAAATCATTAATTTTTCAAATGGTTTAAAATCGGGTTATTATTACAATAAAACGATTGGAAAATACCCAATATTTGAAGGAGAATTTTTAAATGATGTGGAATCTGGTAGTTGGATTGAACGTGAAATGAATATCACTTATGATGAAGATTTTAATGAAATTATTGATAGAAACAATAAAGTAGTAACAGCTGAGTATACGATTGAAGATAAAAAGAAAGTGGTGAAACAACCAATCGTTCGATTCAGATTAATAAATGCAGATGAAACGGATATTGAAGATTATAATTTTGATTTCACTTATCCACCTTATGATCTTTCAGTTGATTTAGCCGAGATTAATTTTACAAAACTTCCTGAAGCAGAAGAAGAAAATTATGCAGAAGGAGATGAAGAAAATTACAATTATGGAGAAGGTGATTACATGGGTGATGAATATTATCCTGAAGAAGGATTGAACTATGCCTATGAAATTTACGATGCTGAAAAAGATAAATACATTAAACGAGGAAAAGTAATTGATAGTTTAGGTTTTTCATTTAAATACAAAGGAATTTATGAGCGCCATTATCCAAATGGACAATTAATGTTCCGTTATGAGTTTAAAGATGGAAAATTATTGAAAGAGGATACGATTTTTTGGGACAATGGAAAACCATATGATATTGTGACTTTTTTACCTGACTCAAATCAATTTTTACAAACGATTTACGATTACGATGGAAAATTATTTAATGAAATCATCTTTGATTCACTGGGTGATTTTAAGAAAATGAAATTTGAACCAGCAACTTTTAAAACATTTATGATCGATGGATTAGAGGTGAAAGCTTATAATTATCGTGAATTTTTTGAATACGATAAAATGGATTCGATTCGCTTTTTCACAGAAAAGGATTCAGTAATATTATGGAAATCATGGAGCAGAGAAGACACAACGATTTTGTACTCAAGAATCTATTTTCCAAATGAACATTTACTAAAGATGAATGGGTATTCTGTAAATGGAACGAATGTCAATAATCAAGAAATTGTTTTCGGTGAAAAATTTGATAATTGGACTGGTTTTAATCATTTCCATTTTCAAAATTTAACGTTAAAATCGACTCAGTCTGCAAGTCAATACAATAATTTTGATGTGAGCGATTCCATTCCAATCAACAATGTCAATGAATTTTCGACCAATTTTGATGTGGCTACCGATGATATTTTATATAAAGACTCGGTTCCTTATTCAGGTAATATTGCTATTCAATTTAATGCGAAAAAACCGAAAATGAGCATAAAAAATTCAATTAATTTAGCTTTTCCAGGAACGAGTTCGTTTAGTGATCAATTAATAGCGGACTTTGCAAAATACAAGGAAAATGGTCAATCAAAATATGATTTTATTTATAATATATTGGACGCAAGTGAATTAACGAGTAGCAATTTTGAGCAAGCAACTTTTTCCTTACTTCCATTCTTTTTAGATTATATTTATCAGCCTCAATTGTATCAAGATGAGTATTATCCAGAAGATTATGAATCTGAAGCAGAACCAACATCAAAAATAAAAGAGAAAGATATTCCTGTTTTTTCTAAAATGCTTGAGG
>CANGHX010000194.1 GCA_947453715.1 Flavobacteriales bacterium
CATCAGCTGCAACATAATTTCTCCAAGTCATTGTTGGCATCACTGCTAAAGTCAATTTCTTTCCAAATTTTCTAGCGAAATTCAACTGAGCACTATATGCAAAACGATACAAATCATTCAATTTACCTTTATTGCTAAAATAAGCAACATCTGTAGCGATTGTAGATCTTTTCATGTACGTGTAAGTTGATGTACCCACAGCCGAAAGTGAAATCGGCATTCCTTTTCTTTTTTGTCTTAGAATTCTATACTTCAAAAATCCGTCTATCAAATCTTTATTTGGAGCAATTGCACCTCTACTTCGACCAACTCCGATCATAAAATTATCAGAAACACCATACTCAAAACCTAAACGGATATCAGTAGCATTATCAAGACCATACAAAGTATTTATTCCTCCGGCAGAACCAGCTGCATCTCCAAATTTGTGTTCAACACGGAATTCTAAAGTACCTTTTCTTAATGTTTCAACTGAGTGACCATTCACAACTCTTGTTGACAAAAAAGTTTCTTCAATTTCATTAGATTCTTCTTCAACAAAAACCGGTTCTTCATAAACGACAGAGTCAGCATTTTGAGAATACAAGAATAATGAACTTAATAAAACAGTAGGGAGTAAAAAGATTTTTTTCATCTAGTTTAATTTGTTTTAGTTTCTAGTTTGCAAAGTCTAATATTAACCTATAAATCAACATTTAAAAGGAATTAGACTTTATGCAAATCTATAAATATTTACCATTTAAAAAATATTTTTAACATTTAATTTTGTTAAATTTGATAAATTTAAATACATTCTAAATAGTAATTTATTATGTATAATCACATAGACGAATACAAATGACCAATGGTTGGAAACAAAATAGCATTTCAATAATTTAAGTAAAATGAATAAATTAGAAATTCGAAAACATTACAAAAATAGAAGAAGTCAATTATCTGTAGATAAACTTAATAAGTTAAGTAATGCTATCTTAGACGCTATTATTTCATTAAAATTGAAAGGAAAAAAAATAAGTCTTTTCCTAACTATTGAAAATCAAAGAGAAATTAATACTTTGCAGATATTAAAAGAATTAGAAATTTCAAATCAAATTTACGCTTCAAAATCTGACTTTACAACATATGAAATGAAACACTTTCAGATTACATCTGATTCAACTTTCATTATAAATAAATATGGTATACCTGAACCTTCGGAAGGAGAGCAACTATCGGAATCTGAATTTGACATTGTCTTTGTCCCGCTTTTAGCATTCGATAAAGATGGAAATCGAATCGGTTATGGAAAAGGTTTTTACGATCGCTTCTTAACTAAATGCAATCCAAATTGTCAATTTATTGGCCTATCTCTATTTGATGATTTCGTCGAAATTGAAGATATTTCTAATGACGACATAAAATTACATTCTTGCATAACACCAACTAAAATTATCTATTTTGAATAAGAACAAACATCAAGGTAAATTCCATTTAGCAGCAATATTTCTCATCCCTGGTTTATTGGTGTCATTCTTTCTTTCTCAAAGCTGGATCCCCTTTATTTTATTCTTATCATTCGCATTAATTATTCTTTTTTTTCTTTTCAGAAATCAATCTAACTAACATTTTTTAAGCTTTTTATAACTTTAATTGCTTGTCCTCGTAGAAAGTCTCATGCTTAGGCTACTTTTTCTGGGGATATGGGTCTTTACGACTTCTATAGTTGTGGTTTATGAAACACGACCAGTCTTTGGTGTAAAAGTCGGTTACCAATCTACCGGTCAGCTCACTATGTTCATGGTATACTTAGATAATGGTGTATCACAAAACGCCAAAAAGATGTTAACCGAAAATGAATTCATTCATATTGCATCTGGAAAATGGCCAAGTATGTACAATCCGAAAAGAATTAATTATTTCGAGCAGAACAACTTATCATGTGGAGTAATTAAAGACTCAATTACTTTAAAAGATTATAGCTATTGCATTCCTTTAGATTCACTTTGGAAAATTAGATTTCAAAAACATCCTTTTGACATTTCTCAAGGTGATGGCTGGAGTCATAAACAATTTAAACCTTCTCCTAAGCAAGAAATCTACTTATACGAAACCTATGGAATCAAACAAATAGATGGCGATTATTTTTCTGATCAAAACTTTTGGAAATTACTAAAGGATGTCCAAGATCCTGATTGGATTTTAAATTACAAATCAATTGAATAGAACTATTAAAACTCTAATTTTTGATGTCATATTTAGTTAAAAAGTTTTAAAACTTGAAATGTTTATCATTTTTTATCTCTAATCACTTTTTCTTTTTAAAGATTCATTTATCTTTACATTAAAACAAAAACACATTCATTATGTTTAACAACAACGAATTTAAAAAATACGCTACTAAACACATGGGAATTAGTAGTATGCACTTAGAGCACTATATCGATTCATCAATTACTCCATATATCATTGAAGAACGCCAAATGAATATGACTCAAATGGATGTTTTCTCTCGTTTAATGATGGATAGAATTATCTTTTTAGGTACAGGAATCAATGATCAAGTAGCTAATATTGTTAATGCTCAATTATTATTTTTAGAGTCAGCAGATTCTAAAAAAGATATTCAAATTTACTTAAATTCTCCAGGTGGTTCAGTTTACGCTGGTTTAGGGATTTACGATACAATGCAGTACATCAAACCGGATGTTGCTACAATTTGTACAGGTATGGCAGCTTCTATGGGAGCTGTATTAATGTGTGCAGGTGCTGAAGGTAAAAGAACAGCTTTAAAACATTCAAGAGTAATGATTCACCAACCTTTAGGTGGAGCTCAAGGACAAGCATCTGATATCGAAATCACTGCTAGAGAAATTCAAAAATTGAAAAAGGAATTGTACGAAATTATTGCATTCCATTCAAAACAAGATTTCGATAAAGTTTGGGCTGATTCTGATAGAGATTATTGGATGACTGCTGATGAAGCAAAAGAATACGGTATGGTTGACGAAGTTTTAGCTCGTAGCCACAGATAAGAATAAATAACATTTATTAATCAAAGGTCATTTGTCTCAAATGACCTTTTGTCAATTAAAAAAATGGCGAAAAAAGAAGCAGGTTGCTCATTTTGTGGAAGATCAAGAAGTGAAGTTGGTTTGTTAGTTGCTGGGGTTACAGGTCATATTTGTGACAGCTGTATTACCCAAGCAAACTCTATCATTCAAGAGGAAGAAGTGATTCAAAAAAAATCAAAAAAACCTACTGTGAATGTATTGAAACCAATCGATATCAAAACAAAATTAGATGAATATGTAATTGGACAAGATGATGCGAAAAAAGTATTATCTGTTGCCGTTTACAATCATTATAAACGATTAAACCAACCTGAAATCAAGGATGAAGTTGAGATTGAAAAATCAAACGTTATCTTAGTTGGTCGAACAGGAACTGGTAAAACATTACTAGCAAAAACTATTGCAAAAATGTTAAATGTTCCTTTTTGTATTGCAGATGCAACTGTTTTAACAGAAGCTGGTTACGTTGGTGAAGATGTTGAAAGTTTATTATCAAGATTACTACAAGCTTCAGATTACAATGTAGAAGCAGCTCAAAATGGAATTGTTTTCATCGATGAAATTGATAAAATCGCTCGTAAAAGTGATAACCCTTCAATTACTAGAGATGTTTCAGGAGAAGGAGTTCAACAAGCGCTTTTAAAATTATTAGAAGGAGCTACAGTAAATGTTCCACCGCAAGGAGGAAGAAAGCATCCTGAACAGAAAATGATTCAGATTGATACTCGTAATATACTTTTCATTTGTGGAGGTGCGTTTGACGGTATTGAAAAACATATTGCTCGTCGTGTCAACAAAAAAACAATTGGTTTTACAAACAAAGAAGAAGAACGAATTGAAGGTGATAGTTTCTTAAAATATATCAATCCGACAGATATTAAAACATTTGGTTTAATTCCAGAGTTAATTGGTCGTTTTCCAGTTTTAACTTATTTAGAACCATTAGATGCTAAAAGTTTAAAACGTATTTTAACTGAGCCTAAGAATGCATTGGTAAAACAGTATGTTCGTTTATTTGATATCGATGGAATTAAATTGGTTTTTGATGGTGAGGTACTAGACTTCATGGTTGAAAAAGCAATTGAATTTCAATTAGGTGCAAGAGGTTTACGTTCTATATGCGAAGCAATTCTTACTGATGCGATGTATGAATTGCCATCTAAAGATGATTCTGATTTCAGAGTAACAAAAGAATATGCAGAAGCACAATTTTCAAAATCAAAAGTAGCTAAGTTAAAAATGGCTTAGTATTAGATATTTAAATTAAAAAAGCTGGTTTTGAAAATTCAAAACCAGCTTTTTTATGTAGTAAATTTCTATTTTATTCAACCTCTATCAAAGAAGCAACAGATTTTGCTTTTTCAACCAAATCAGAAACTTCTTCATTTCCAAATGCTAATGCAACAGCCATTCTTCTATATGGCCTTGTTGTTGGTTTTCCAAAAAGTTTAAAATCAGTTTGTGGAATAATTGCAGCTTTATCTAACCCTTTGAAAACAGGAGTGCTTTCACCCTCATTCAAAGCTAAAACAACTGCACTAGCTCCATTTCTTTCTAATACTATTTCATTAACTGGAATCCCTAAAATTGCACGAGCATGCAATTCAAATTCAGATAAATTTTGAGTATTACCCAAAGTTACCATTCCGGTATCATGAGGTCTTGGTGATAATTCTGAAAAATAAGCTCCTTCTTTTGTAATAAAGAATTCAACACCCCATACTCCAGCTCCTCCTAATGCTTTTGTAACATCAGCAGCCATTTTCTTAGCTTCTTCCAAATGCTCAACTTTCATTGGCATTGGCTGCCAACTCTCTTGATAATCACCTCGTTCTTGTCTATGACCAATTGGTGGACAAAATAAGGTTTCACCATCTTTTTGAGTTAATGTCAATAATGTTATTTCATAATCAAAATCTACAAAACCTTCAACAATTACTTCTAATAAATCACCTCTTGATCCTTCAATAGCGTATTTCCATGCCTTCTCAATATCTTCGGTCGATTTAATAACAGACTGTCCTTTACCTGAACTTGACATTAATGGTTTCACCACACATGGCATTCCAACTGCTTCTACCCCATTCTGTAATTCTTCTAAGGTTGTTGCATATCTATAATTAGCAGTTCTAACACCTACTTCTTTCGCAGCTAAATCACGAATCGCTTTACGATTCATCGTGAAATTTGCTGCTTTTGCACTTGGTACGACTTGAATACCTTTTGATTCGTAATCGTAAAAACGTTCCGTTCTAATTGCTTCAATTTCAGGAACTATAATGTCTGGCTGATGTTTTGCAACAATTCGATCTAAAGCATCTCCATCTAACATGTTAATTACTTCAAACTCATGTGCCACTTGCATTGCAGGAGCCCCTTCATAACTATCAACAGCAATAATATATTGACCTAATCTTTGACAAGCAATTACGAATTCCTTTCCTAATTCACCTGAACCTAATAATAATATTTTTTTTCTCATACTTGTGAAATTTTAAACTTTGAATTTTGAATTTTAAATTTCGAATTCATACAATTCAAAATCTAAAATCTATCATCCAAAATTACTTTAAGTCTCTATTTTTCTTAATATTCTCGTAAGCTTCTTGGATTTTTTGAAACTTTTCTTTTGCTCCTTTTTGATATTCCTCCCCCATTGAAGCCACCTTATCTGGATGGAATTTAATAGCCATTTGTCTATAAGCTTTTTTCACCTCATCATCTGTTGCCTCAGCTGTGATTCCTAAAACGGCATAATCAGAATTCACATCTCTGTAGAACATGTTTTTCACACTTTCAAATTCTATCGCAGGAACTCCCATCATCGAAGCAATCTGATTCAAAACATTAATTTCTGTATTTGAAACAGAACCATCTGCTTTTGCAATTCCAAATAGATA
>CANGHX010000195.1 GCA_947453715.1 Flavobacteriales bacterium
AATGAATTACAGAATTATTTAAAACTTTCATTTTAATATTTTTCAAAATGAAAACAATCGTTGTAGTTGGTGGAAGTAAGGGAATTGGTTTAGCAATTGTTAAAGAATTTGCTGAATACTCTAACGTGATTAGCATAAGTAGAAATAAGTCTGATTTTGAACATTCGAATGTAACTCAAATAGAAGTTGATGTTTTAACTGATGAATTACCAACTATTGAATCTGTAGATCAATTAGTTTATTGCATAGGTTCAATTAATTTGAAACCTTTTAATAGATTAAAAACTTCTGATTTTCAATTAGATTTTGAGGTGAATGTTTTAGGAGCAGTGAAAACGATTCAACATTTTTTACCACAACTAAAACTAGGCATTAATCCAAGTGTTTTGCTTTTTAGCAGTGTGGCAGCAAAAATGGGAATGCCATTTCATGCGAGTATTTCAATTGCCAAGGCTGGAATCGAAGGTCTAGTTAAATCTTTGGGAGCTGAATTTGCACCAACAATTCGTATAAATGCAATTGCACCTACTGTTACGGATACCACATTAGCGGCTCATTTACTTCGAAATGAAACAGCGGTTGAGAATATGATTCAACGTCATCCATTGAAAAAATTCTTGAATACAAAAGAAGTTGCAGACATGGCGGCATTTTTATTGTCCGATAAAGCAGCTTCTATTTCTGGACAAATAATCGAGATGGATTGTGGATTAGTGACATTTAAACTATAAAGGAATGAAAGAATTTTACTCAAAAGGAAGTGTTTACCGTCTACATACAAAACAATTTTTACCAATTTCTAAATCGGAAGCTTGGGATTTCTTGTCTGATCCGGCGAATTTAAAATTGATTACACCAGAATATATGGGTTTTAATATTCTTTCAGGTGCTGATAGGAAAATGTTTGCTGGTCAAATCATTCAATACATTGTTACTCCTGTACTTGGAATAAAGACAAATTGGGTTACTGAAATAACACATGTAATTGATCAAGAGTATTTTGTCGATGAACAACGATTTGGACCTTATGCATTATGGCATCATAAACATTTTTTGAAAGAAGTAGAAGGTGGAGTTGAGATGGAAGACATCGTAGACTATAAAATTCCATTTGGAATTTTGGGACGTTTAGTTCATCCTTTCCTAGTAAAACCAAAGCTTAACGAGATATTTGAGTATAGAGAAAAAAAGTTAAAAGAACTTTTCGGATAAAATAAATTATTATTTTGTTTAATAAAATTATATTATTTGTTAAACAAATTGTATATTTGATAAGAATAATTCTAATTACAGAAAAAACTATGAAAAATATATACGATAACTTATCATTTAAAATAGCTAAACAAACGACAAACGATTACAGTACTTCGTTTTCGTTAGGTATTCGTTTTTTAGGATCAGAAATTAGAAATTCTATTTATGGGATATATGGATTTGTTCGTTTAGCAGATGAAATTGTAGATTCATTTCATGGATATGAACAAAGTGAAATGTTAGATTCATTAACAGTTGATACATATAAAGCAATCGATCAGAAAATTAGTACTAATCCAATTTTACATGCTTTTCAACAAGTTGTAAATAAATATGCGATTCCTAGAGAATTAATAGAGCAATTTTTGCATTCTATGAAAATGGATTTAGAGCCCCAATCTTACAGTCAGGATAAATATGAGGAATATATTCTAGGAAGTGCTGAAGTTGTAGGGTTAATGTGTTTGAAAGTTTTCTTGAATGGAGATGAAAACCATTACTTAGAATTGAAGCCTTATGCTATGAAATTAGGAAGTGCTTTTCAGAAAATTAATTTTTTAAGAGATTTAAAAGACGATTATCACTCTTTAGGAAGAACTTATTTTCCAAATATTGATATGGACAATTTTAGTAAACAAACAAAAAAAGAAATTGAGAGAGATATCGAATTAGATTTTGCTTTGGGGTTTGAAGGAATTAAAAAATTGCCATATAATACTCGATTTGGAGTCTATATAGCTTATGTATATTATTTTGGATTATTGAAAAAAATTAAAAAATTAGAGCCTCAAGTTTTATTGAACGGTCGAGTAAGAATTCCGAATGCTAAAAAATACGGTTTATTTTTTCAAGGTTATTTAAGACATTCTTTCAATTTTTTATAAATGAAAATCAAAAAATTAAATTATTATTTGGCAATAACATTTGTGTTTTTCCTTTTAGTAGGATTAATAGGAATGTTTACATCATTTGAAAATACATTTAAAGAATTGTCATTTTTTAATTTAGTCTTTACATTTTTACTTGTATTAATTTCTTTAAAATCAGAGATTAATCATTTTATTAAACCTTTTTTAATAGTATTTCTAATTGGATTTATTGCTGAACAAATAGGAGTTCATTCAGGTTTAATTTTTGGAAGTTATTCGTATGGTAATAGTTTGGGATTTCGAGTATTTCAAGTTCCATTGATAATAGGGGTAAATTGGGCGATACTTAGTTTTGGAGCTTGGCACATATCAGAACTTTTCACTTCAAATAATCGAAATCGTTTTCTAATAGGAAGTTTATTTATGGTGTTGTTTGATTTAGTTATGGAACCAACTGCTATTGCTTTAAATTATTGGAATTGGACATCAGGAGAAATTCCCTTATATAATTATATTTCTTGGTTTGGAATTGGTTTTTTAGCGATGTTTATTTATGCTAAATTTCCTACGAAAACAAGTGGAATAACAAAAATTGTCTTCATATCACAATTTATATTTTTTATCATATTAAGTTTAAAATTCATATGAACATAATTGTTTTTATTCTCACTTTTATTAGCATGGAGTTCGTCGCATGGTCTGCACATAAATATATTATGCATGGATTAGGCTGGTTTTTACATGAAGATCATCATATTCCACACAAGAAGAAAACTGAAAAGAATGATATGTTCTTTTTGATTTTCGCTATACCGAGTTGTTTATGCATCATGTTAGGAATGATTTATCATAATAGTATCAGTGTGAGTATTGGTTTTGGAATATTATTTTATGGATTATGTTATGTTTTCATTCATGATGTTTTCATTCATCAAAGAATTAAATGGTTTAAAAAAGCAGAGCATCCATATTTTAAGGCGATTAGATTTGCGCATAAAATACACCATAAGCATTTAGGTAAAGAAGATGGTGAATGCTTCGGAATGCTTTTCGTTCCAAGAAAATATTATATAAAAGCAAAACAAGAAATAGCTGCGAAATGAGTCTTTACTTATGGTTAAATATTGCAATATTTGGAACAATTTTTTTATCATTTGATAAGAAAGTTGCTTTCTATAAGTATTATAAAGCATTAAGTATTTCAATGTTTTTAACAGCAGTTGTTTTTATTCCTTGGGATAGTTTATTTGCTTATAAAGGGATATGGGGTTTTAATGATAAATATATTATTGGACCACGTATATTCAAACTTCCTATTGAAGAATGGCTGTTCTTTATTACAGTTCCTTTTTCATGTACATTTATACATTATGTATTGAAAGCTTACTTTAAAAATCCTATCTCAACTCGTTTCACATCAAAATTTTGGATGATATTTTCAATATTTATTGTATTAATAGGCGTTTTTGCTAGTGATCAATATTACACTTTTTCTGCATTTTTATTGGGAGGAGTTGCAATTTTTGTCATCAATCTTTACCATCAAAAATTTATGGCAGATTTTATGTTGACTTATATTGTTGCTTTGATTCCATTTATAATAGTTAATAGCATATTAACAGGAAGTTTTACAAATGAGCCAGTTGTTTGGTACAATGACAATCATAATTTCGGAATTAGAATCGGAACAATTCCATTAGAAGACACTATTTACAATATGTTACTCCTTTTATTATGTACATTTTTTACACATTATTTTTACACCCGAAAAACTAATTGAAATGAGAAATTATTCTATTAAAGAACTTGAAAATTATTCAGGAATAAAGGCACATACAATTCGTATTTGGGAGCAAAGGTATAATTTGTTAAATCCAAGTAGAACAGATACTGGTTATCGTTTTTATAATGATGAGGATTTAAAAAAATTGTTATCAATTTCAGTTTTGCAAAAAGCAGGAGTTAAAATTTCTAAAGTTGCTAGTTTATCAAAAGATGAAATTAATTTGAAATTGAAAACAATTGAATCTCAACTTCAAGTAAATGATTCAAAAATTGAGTTATCAATTACAAATTTATTGACAGCTGGATTAGAGTTTGATCAAACAAAAATTGAAAATGAATATTGTACAATCAAAAAGTCATTTTCAACGTTTGATTTTATGGTAAAAATCATTTATCCTTTATTAGAGCGAATTGGTTTAATGTGGGAAAAAGATGATATGACACCAATTCAAGAACATTTCATATCTAATTTTATTCGTCAGAAATTAATAGTAGAAATAGATTTACTACCAGTTTCAGAAAAGGAAAACTACGATTTTGTTTTAGTATTACCTGAAACAGAAACTCATGAAATAGGTTTGTTATTTACTGATTATATGTTGAGATTAGAAGGCTATAAAACATTGTATTTAGGTCAATTAGTTCCAATAAATAACATAATAGGTTTATTAAATGAACATCCAATACCGAAAGTCATCGCATTTATGTTAATGTATCCAGGAACAGAAAAATTCAAAAAGATGGTGTACCAATTAGCAAATAATTGCTCTGGAACGCATTTTTATTGGTCTGGTTCTAGTTATTTGTTTAGCAAAATTGATTTACCATCAAATTTCACTTCAATTTCTAGTATTGAAGCATTTAGAAAGAATATTTTGAATAAATAACAACAAGATGGAAACTAAAAAGATTGCAGTAATAGGAGGGGGATTTTCAGGACTTGCAGCTGCTTCCTATTTAGCACAAGCTGGATTTAAAGTTACAATATTTGAAAAAAATTCTACAGTAGGTGGAAGAAATCGTAAGTTTACAGAAGATGGATTCACCTTTGAAATGGGACCAAGTTGGTATTGGATGCCTGAAGTTTTTGATGGATATTTTTCTGATTTTCATAGAAAAAGGGAAGATTTTTATTTATTAACAAAACTAAATCCTTCTTTTTCAATTGTATTTAAAGATAAAGTTAAATTAGATATCCCTTCAGAAGAAAAAGAATTGATTGAGTTATTTGAATCAATCGAAAAGGGAGCAGGAAATAAGTTGGTTGAATTTATGGATGATGCAAAGTATAAGTATGATACGAGCATGGATAAATTAATCTATAAGCCTGGAAAAACACTACTTGAATTTATTGAACCAGAAGTTATTAGAGGTATTTTCAAATTGAATTTATTCTCCAACTTCAAAAAATTTGTAAGGAAATATTTCAAAGACGATAAATTAACTGCTTTGATGGATTTCCCTGTTTTATTTTTAGGCTCGGCTCCGGAAAACACTCCTGCACTATATAGTTTAATGAATTATGCAGGATTAATGTTAGGGACTTGGTATCCAAAAAATGGAATGTACCAAATCATTCAATCAATGGAAGCACTGGCATTAGATTTAGGTGTTGAAATAATTACAAATGCAGACGTAGATTCAATTATTGTAGATGATAATAGAGTTACAGAATTACTCGTAAATGATTATGTATATAAATTTGATGCAATAGTAGCTGCAGGTGATTACAAGCACATGGAAACACTTTTACCAAAGAACTATAGAAATTACAAGGATAAATATTGGAATTCTAGAACACTAGCACCATCTTCATTGATTTTCTTTTTAGGAATTAATAAAGAAATTCCTTGTTTAGATCACCATACTTTATTTTTTGATGAGAGTTTAGATGATCATTCAAGCGAAATTTATACAAATCCAGCTTGGCCAGAAAAACCTTTGTTTTATGTTTGTAATCCGTCTAAGACAGATAAGGAAATTGCCCCTGAGGGTCATGAGAATTTATTTGTTTTAATTCCGATAGCTCCAGGATTAGAGGA
>CANGHX010000196.1 GCA_947453715.1 Flavobacteriales bacterium
AAGTTATACTCAAATTAATTGATGGCGCAAAGCATGGCGGAATGCTATTTGATTTGGATGAAAATATTAAACTTACTTTTAGTGTAATCGAACAATATATAAAGTAAAATTTCGTTATAAATCTACTTAACTTTTTTACTAAGGTATTTGTTTATTAAAATTAATTTTTATCATGAAAAAAATCATCTTATTATTCCTATTCTTACCTATTTTATTATTTGCTCAAAATGAAACTATTAAACTTAACCGTTTTCAAATTGGAGTTAATTTTTCACCAGACCTATGTTACAGAATGTTAAGTACACAAAATGCCAATGATGGTTTTTGGATTAACATTAGAAATAAAAATGAAGGATCAAAATTTGGTCTCACCTCAGGATTAACACTTTATTATAAATTGAGTTCTAGATTTACTATAGGAATTGGCGCTTTATATTCAAATAAAGGATATAAAATCAAAAGATCAGATTGGATGCCACCGACAAATTCAATTGATTACTTTTTACCTGTCGCAAATTCAAAGTTTAGATATTCATATTTAGATATCCCTTTGATTATTCAATATAGAATATTAAATTTTTCGGATAAATTTTCACTTTCAACTTCACTAGCTGGTACATTTAATTTCATCATATCCAAACAGTTAATCATACATGATTCAAAAAATAAAAGTGCAAACACCTTAAACATAAGTGATTTTAACAATATTAATTTTTCAGGAAATATCAGTATTGATTTTGCTTACCAATTGAATTCGAAATTTAAGCTTTCTTTATCACCAACATATAGATATTCATTTATGCCTATTTATAAATCTACTGTGAAGGATCATTTATATTCTATTGGCCTAAATACTGGTTTAATTTATCAATTATGAATTAATAATAGATTACATTCTTAAATCCCTTTCTTTCCAACTAATTTCTTTGTAGACAATTGAAATCCCAATCCTGCTGAAAAAGAAATTTCATCGATATTTCCATTTGAATAAGGACTTCGATGATGAATATAACGTGTTTCTGCAAAGAAGTGAAAATAATCGTAGAAATAAAATTGAGCACCAACTGTTAATCCAATATTTGGAACGTATTGAACATCTGGAGGAACAGCAACAAACGTTTGTAAATCCATTTGGTTCTTTTTAAAACAAGTCATTCCAGTATAAACGCCTACAAATGAATTGAACTTATTTTTTACAAAATGTTTATTAAATCCATAATTCAAAATCAAGGATGTTTTTAAAGAGGAATTTGAAAGGGGACTCTTCTGCCCTACTAAACCATAAATATCTCCTCTGAAAGAATAATTATTGTGAAAGAAATATTCAGCATTTCCGCCTACATAATAATTGACTACTTTGGAATCTAATCTCCTCGAAGGATATAATGAACCCGTAGCTTTCAACGTTCCTTTTCTCTCAGAAATTGAAAAGTCTTGAGCTTGTAACACTAACGATTGTAAAATCATTAGAAATAAAATTATTTTCTTCCCCATAATTTCCCTAATGTATAGTTTAAACCAACAGTGAATAATAAATGTCCTTCTGCTATAGCACCTTTTTCGTATTTAAATGCAACAATATTATTTGCAATGTCTGCTTCTAAATGTGTTCCAAGATGCATCATATATTGAACTTGAACCGTTACATCTAATCGTTCAGTGAAATAATAATGTGTACCAATTCCTCCTTGTATGGCTGAACTCAAACGATGTGCATTGTTCGAATAATTTGAAATTTCTGTCAATTCTGTATAATCAAAACAATGACCAGCTAAAACATACGGTCGAAAACCTTTATTTTGAACAGAAAATGGATAATACAAAACACTCCAACCAATATGATAATCAGCACGTTTCAACAAACTAGTTGTAGAAAAGATATAATCTGCAAACCAATCTGTATTTACTCGATCGGATAAGCGAATTCTAAAATTCCCTCCAGTTCCAAGTCCTGGTCGACCATCATTCGTATTATCAAAAAAGCTGGTTGTTGATCGAATTCCTAACGTGAATTCACCATTGTATTTTTTATCTTCTTGTGAATGAAGAGTTGTAAATACACAAAATGAAATTAGTAGTGTGAGGTATTTCATAGTTTTTATTTATTCCCCCCTTTGAAGGGGGACCAAGGGGGATGATAACTGTGAATCAAATTCAGTATCGTCCCTCTTTATTTAAAAGTTTATCATTTTCACCTCCCTTTATCCCTCCTCAAGGAGGGAAACTAAGATTATAACCGAAAAACAGATTGTTTTATTGTAATTAAGATTAAATTATCTCCAATAAAAATTTAAATCTGAAACTGTAAATGGGACATTATATCGAATTTCAACCAAATGTTTTCCTGGCAAATAATCATTAAAATTGGTTGAATACGACATTCCTAAATTAGAAGAAGTAACCCAAAAATCTTGAACAAATGACTTATTATCAATTTCTAAAACAGCAATTTTATTAATCGTGTCATTTGAAATAATTGTTGACTTGACATCGTGCGTTTTTGCTTTTGGATGTTGTTTGTAAATATGTGTAAATGAACGTTCTTTGATATTTCCTGAAGCATCATTCCATTTAAAATGAACTACATAATTTTTATTCTTTAATAATTTTTGTTCCTTATCTAATACTATTTTCTCTACAAATCCTCTTTGTAAATCCATAGAAAAAGTATCGGATAAAATTAATTTACCATTCGGTTGATAAATATTCATCAATATTGTCGACTTGAATTTTTGTGGAGCATCTGAAACAACATAATAATCTTCTTTGCCCAATTCTAAAATCTTTGAAAGAATCGCAACATCCTCATAATCATCTTTTACTGAATATTGTAATTTCTTCCAATTTCCAAAATAATCAATACTTGACCATGTTGGAGCTTGCCAACAATCATTGATTTGCCAATACAAAGTTCCCATGCATCTTGGCATCCCTGTTCGGTGTCCTGCAACTGCGATACTGATCGCCTTCGCTTGGGTTAATTGAGAAAAATAAACAAATTCTTCAAATGATTTTGGTTCACCATATAATCGTTTCGCTTGTTTTAAAATCATTCCATTTCCAACATAACTTTTTTGATGATGTTTCATCACTGTTGAATCTAAATTCCACTGGGATTTATCCGAAAATGTTTTTAAAGTCGAAAACTCTGGAAATGATTGAAAACCGTATTCAGCATTGAAACGACCTGATTTTCTTCCGAAATCTTCAATAGGATCTTTTCCATGCCAAACACCCCAATAATGCATCGTTCCATGATTATAGTATTCATCTTTTCCCCAATTACTCAAAGGAGATGTATGAATATAAGGTAAATTAGTAAACGCCTGAATGACAGATGGTGCCATTTCTTTGAATAACTTTCTATAAGCATTTTCTATGTATTTGGCATCGTCACCATAAATTCCGTATTTCTGTTGGAAACCCCAATTCCCCCAAGCAACTTCAACCTCATTGTTTCCATTGAATAAAGTCACAGAAGGATGAGAAGCAATTCTTGGTATCTGGTATTCTAATTCTTGTTTCACATTATTCAAAAATGCTTGATCTCCGGGATACATCGCACATGCAAACATCAAATCTTGCCAAACCATGATTCCATTTTCATCACATGCTTCATAAAAAATATCGTCCGGATAATAACCACCTCCCCAAACACGAATCATATTAAAATTTGACTTGGTCATTTCTTCTACCAATTTCAAAATAGATTCATCTTTCACTTTGGCAGGAAACATGTCTTGTGGAATGTAATCTCCACCTTTACAGAAGATTGGTCGGCCATTAACACGAATATAGTAACTTGTTCCCCATTCATCTGGAGCCATTATTAATTCCGTTCTTCGCACACCGAAATTGACATAAATTTCATCAATTTTCTCTCCTTTTTCGTTGAAGAATGTCCATTTATCTGTATAAATATGTTGATCACCTTGTCCTCTAGGCCACCATAATATTGGATTTGCAAGAACAGTTGAACGTTTTAATTTTTGCTGATTATTTGCAATTAGAATTTCTTCTCCAAATAAATGACTCTTCCAATAAATCTTTCCTTTAGCAGGATTAGATAAATAAACTTCTAAATCAAGATTAGCACTTTCTTTTGTTAAATCTACAGTCGTACAATTTTTTCCAGAAATTCGATTTTCATTGTAATGATGTAAAATAATAGGCTTCCAGAAACCGATTGTATTCATTCTCAATGCCCAATCCCAACCAAATTGATATTGAGGTTTACGTGTATATGGTGCAATATTAATTGTTGGGTGAACGTCATTCGTTGCTGGTAAATGATATTTTTCAGCTTTGTATTTTTCCTCATGATATTTAATCGGTGAAGTAAAAACAACTTTGACATCATTGTAACCTAATTTTACCAATGAACGAATTTGAGCTGAATAAGGTCTAAAGCAATTTTCAGCCGTGATAATCAATTGACCGTTAACGTAAACCTTTGCATAAGTATCAATATTCGGAAATTCTAATTCTAAAAAAGTCGAATTAAATTGTTCTTCATTCAAAAAGAACTTGGATTTAAACTCCCATTCATAATTCTCAATCCAATCGAATTTTTTCTCATTTAATCCAATATATGGATCTGGAAGTTCTCCTGATTTTATCAAAGCTTCTTGAACCGAACCCTTCACTCCTAAATCAATCCATTCTTTTTTAATCGGATGAAAAATAGACCAATTCAATTCAGTTGTTTGAGAAAATGAATTCAATGAAAATAAAAGGAAACAAACTAAAATAATCTTCATAATTAATTCAATTATTTGTTTTCCCTCCTTGAGGAGGGATTAAGGGAGGTGAAAATTATTATCTAAAGTAAACGCTTTTGAATTATGTCCTGCTTGTAAAATAATTATTTCATAAGAAGAAAATGCTAAAGCTCCTACAACTCCTACGATTGGCTTTAATTTAACCAATCTAGAAAAAATGTAAAATCCAATTAAATGAACAAAGAAAATCCCTGCGGTAACTCCAAAAAACGTCAAAAACCAAGTCATACTTTTCTGGAACATATTGCCATCGTACAACATTGAAATTTGAGCTGTAGGCATACCTCCAAACATCGAATTAGTCCACAATGGTTCTTTGCAAAATTTTTCACGATACATTGCTGTTTCATGTTACATTCCAACATGTTGCTCGATATCATGTTGCTTTAATCCATACCCTTCAAATTCAGGAGAGAAATAAACAAATGTGATAATGAAAAACACTGCAACAACTGCAAAATGTACCCAATTTTTGATAAAGAAATTTTTCATTTTGTACTAATTAGTTTTCTTTTAATTATTTAAGTGCATGAAGATAGTAATTTAGTTTTAAGAGAGATACTACTTTTAGTTAATCTCTTCAAAATCTACATCTTCTACACTGTTTTTTGATTTTTGATTTGATTTAGATTTTTTATCAGAAATAATTGAAGTCTTCCCAAACGATTTAAATACACGTTCTTTTTCTTCTCGGAATTTTCGTTGTTTTTCATTCAACGATCGCTCCTCTTCCATATTTCTTTTTGCAGTCAGAAATTGACCTAAAAATCTTAGGAGCACAAAAGCTCCTAAGATCATTAATATAGTTTTAAAAACACCTGTTACGCTCGCTTCTACGACCATTATTTAGACAAATGCATATTTCTTTCAGAATAAATTTTCGTAAAGAAAGGATCTTTTAAGTTTTTGATAAAACGAATTCCTTCTCCTGTAGATTTCATCTCTGGACCTAATTCTTTTTTCACATCAGGGAATTTCTCATAAGAGAAAACTGGGATTTTAACAGCATACCCTTCTTTTTTAGGATTAAATTTGAAATCTTTCACTTTCGCTCCTAACATTACTTTTGTAGCATAGTTTACATATGGCTCATCATAAGCTTTTGCAATGAAAGGAACTGTTCTTGAAGCTCTAGGATTTGCTTCAATCACATAA
>CANGHX010000197.1 GCA_947453715.1 Flavobacteriales bacterium
ATAAACAACAATATACTCAATAACATAACGCTTGGTACGACCGCATCTGCCGGAATAAATGCAGATTACTTTGCGGCAGGTTCTCAGTTCAATAATAACACGATCAGTAATGTATCCAGCGCAGGTGATTTTTACGGTATTGCCCTAACTTCGTACACTTCATTAAGCACAGTAAGCGCGATTGCAGGTAATCCTGTGATCCAGAATAATACAATTACTACTCTTTCAACCTCTGGAGCTTCGTCAAATTTGTATGGCATAAATGTCTTTAATTCAGCATCAACAAACTATTATATTTCAGGTAACTCTATTTCCGGATTAAGTTTATCAGGTACCACTGCGCCATCAGCCTATGGGATTTGGTCAAATATAACCACTGCAAGTAGCACGGTCTCGGTATATGGTAATGCCATCAATAGTTTTTCAGCATCAGGTACAGGTAGCCCTTCATTGAATGGTATATATGTAAGTAATGCTGCTGCTACTACAGTTCATAATATTTATAAGAACAACGTTAATAGCCTGTCTGCCGGTACAGCATCAGGTACTTCAACTCAGGTATCCGGAATCAAGGTATTACCTGCTTTAGGAACTTATAATGTGTACAATAATTTTATTACAGGGTTTACTGCATCCTCCTCAACCAATCCTAACTCGATCGTTGGCCTTTATGCAACATCTAACGGGATAACTCTCAATGCATATTTCAATACCATAGCTATGGGAGTTGGCGGGGCTATATCCGGAGGTACAAATTTCGGTGCATCAGGTATCTTATTCCCCAATTTTACATCCTCTGTTTTTACACTAAATAATAATATTGTTTACATCAATGCCACTCCAAATGGTACCGGCATTGTTGCAGCATTACAGAGAAACTTCACAGGTACAGGTGGAACCCCTCCTTCCGCTTCATTTTTTAAGCCCAATAACAACATCTACTTTACTAATTCAGGTACTGCAAATTACATTTATGTGGATAAAGTAACAGGTGGCGCTGCCGGAACTCAGGTTAATGGTTATGCATTGAGTGGTGTTTCTATTGGAACTAATGACGCATCATTTAATGCTTGTGGAAGTTCATACAAAGCATTTATGGCCGGCGGTAGGGAAACTGGTAGTTATACAGAAAATAATTTGAGTGCCAGCGGATTGGCTACAGGTACATACTGGCCAATGGGAGCGTCATTTGCTTACGGAAGTGGCGTATCGATTGCCACTCCCGCTATTACAACAGATTGGAATGGTGCTACCATTATGTCGCCTCCAAGTATCGGTGCACTTAATTTTACTGGTACTGCTCCGTCATCAGGTGCTGCGCCAAGTATCACTTATTCAGCTATTCCGGCAACAAGTTATTGTATCGCATCTCCTCCTGTTCTCTCTGCAACAATTACCAGTGGTGCGGGTATTAATACCACTGTTGGTACAAAGCCTCGACTTTACTTCAAGAAATCTACAGAAACAGACGTATTTGGAGGAGGAAATACTAGCGCAACAAATGGTTGGAAATATGTGGAGGCGTCCAATTCATCCTCGCCGTTTACTTTTCAACCGAATTATAGTTTATTGACAGGCGGTTCTGCCGCTGTTGGCGACGTGATACAATACTTTGTAGTGGCACAGGATAACAGTGTATCTGCACTAGTTGGTAAAAACCAGGTAGGGTTTGCTGCCGGTTATTGTGCCGCAAGTGTGAATATCACTTCAGGAGGTGCGCCTACTACAGGCACACCTGCATTGAATACTTATACTATAACAGCGGTTCCTTCCTTTACAGCTTCTTCATTACCTACGTCTTTTTGTGGTATCGGCAACCCTGCTATTTTGTCTGTTAGTCCGTCACCAAGTGACCTTGCTATACAATGGCAACAAAATATAGGTGCCGGGTTCTCCTCAATAAGTGGTGCCACTTCAAACAACTATAGTGCAACACCGCCTGCGCCAATTACTGCGCCAGGAGCTGCGAACAATCTTACCTACAAGGCTTTGCTTATATGCAATGGATCTACCGTGGCTACATCTTCAACAGCTACGGCAAGTGAGTACTATCCTCAGGTACTGACTACTACGCCGGCAGCAAGGTGCGGTACCGGAACTGTGACTCTTGGTGCAACAGGCTCTGCAGGTAGTACTCTTAATTGGTATGCCGTACCTACCGGCGGAAGCCCTATAGGTACCGGGACATCTTTTGTTACGCCAACTATTTCTACAACAACAAACTATTATGTTGAAGATGTATTTGGTAATTATGGTAACCCACAGACAGTTGGTGCCGCCTATTCACCTGCTTTTGTTTCATCATCTGCAGGAGCATATAATAGTTTTGGAATAAATTTTACCGTAAATAACTACTCCACTATTCAGTCTGTCGATATTTATTGTAATACAGGCGGAATAGGAACAAGCTTCAGTATATGGGTGTACAATTCAACGGGAACTGCGGTTGTAGCGTCTTATTCCGGTACAACAACCGCTGCAGCGGGTAGTGTCAATACTGTACCAGTCAATTTCTCTCTTCCGCCGGGAAATTATCAGATGGTATTTGGTTCTGTTGCTTCAGGCTTCATTATTAATGGATCATCTTCATTCCCTTATACTACCAATTACAATACCATTACGCTTACCAGCAGTACATTTTATCCATATTATTGTTTCTTCTACAATTGGAAGGTAGTTGCAGGATGCGGATCATCAGCTATAACAGGTTCTCGTTCTGTAGTAACGGCTACTGTAAATCCATTACCAGGTGCAGGCTCGGTTGTAGCAACACCGGGTACTATTTGTGCAGGTAGTTCTACTGTTCTGTCTGCTACAGGAGTAACTCCTTCTCCTTCAGGTGCAGTACTGTCGTCTTATAAGTGGGATGGACCTAGTGGATACACTAGCGGAACAATAAGTTCAACTACGGTAAATACAGTATCCGTTACGCCGGCATCAAGCAATTACTACACCCTGACAGTAAATTATCCTGGTACCGGATGCTCCAATTCGGCTCAGGGGTATGTTACTGTTAACCCGGTTACCACTCCAACCATTACTACAAGCTCTTCATTTAGCGCTTGTGTGGGAGGTGTAACAACATTAAGCATGACTCCAACGTCCACAGGAGGAACATGGTCTGTAACATCCGGAACAGGTTCAGTAAGTACTGTTTCAGGATCCAGTTCTCTGGATGTTACCGGTGTTCATTCCGGTACCGTTTCAGTAACCTACACTAATTCCTGTGGTACGCCTTCTGCTCCGATAGTATTTACAGTTAGCCCAACCCCTACAGCAGTAACCGGACCATCTACTGTTTGTTATAGTTCTACCGCCACTATAACTTATACCGCCACTGTAGATGGGACAGGCTCGGGTAGTTGGAGTAGTAGCAATAGTGGGGTAGCTGGTATAGGTAGTTCTACCGGCGTTTTGGGCTCTTCGCTAAATCCCGGAACCACATTCATAAGGTACACGATAGGTACATGTCAGGCCAGCCAATTGTTGACTATTGGTACTACCGGACCTTCTGCAATTGTACCATCCTCACCTACAACTATATCACTTTGTGTTGGTGCTACACAATCTCTTTCAGATGCTACTGCCGGAGGAACATGGACTTCCAGTGACCCTACGGTAGCTACTGTTAGTGCGACTGGTCTTGTTACAGCATTGTCGGGTAGCGCTACTCCGGTTACAATCACTTACTCAACAGGTTGTTCTCCCGATGCTACGAAATCAATAATTGTCTCAGGTTCTTCCATCTCATTAACTACTAATGGTCCATTATGTACTGGTAATACTGCAACTTTAACCGCAACATTTCCTTCAGCTACAGGCACCTATACATGGAGCGGCCCTAATGGATTTTCTGTAGCAAGCACACCATTTACCGGTGTTAGCAGTATCAGTACAAATATATCAGGTGTTACATTAAATGCATCAGGTACATACTCGTTTGCTTCAACCGTTAGCGGATGTACTAGTTCTGCTACCGCATTTCTTTCTGTAGGACAAACACCTACTGTAACTACAGTATCTGCTTCTCCTTCAACTATTTGCTCAGGTGGTATCGCTGGTCTTTCTACATCCTCGCCAACTCCTACTGCTTACACCGTATATGCAATACCTTATGCTCCTATTTCTTTCACAACTTCAGGTACCATAAATAGTGCTTCATCATGGAATACAAGTAGTAACTATGATGATGGTTCTGTCAGTGTTTCATTACCATTCTCCTTTAATTTTTTTGGTACTAACTATACTACTGTAAATGTAAATGCTAATGGATATGTGAATTTCGGAACAATGATCACTTCCGCAAATAGCAGCCCGCTCAGCTTGCCTACAGCCAGTGCTCCGAGAGGATTAGTGTCTTTGTTCTGGCATGATATGAATGTAGGTACCGGTAACATTACTTATGGTACATCAGGTACTGCTCCTAACCGTAAGTTTGTTATTAGTTATAATGCTGTGCCTGATGCTATAGGTGCCAATACCGGCCAGATCGTATTTAGTGAGGGAACAAACAATATTGACCTCTATATTCTTAAAACGGGAACTACTTCAGCAAAAACTTGTGGCATACAGAATATTGCCGGCACCTCAGCGTTAACACCGCCGGGAAGGAATAATACTTCTTATTCTGTAGCTGCCTCGGGTGAAGGATGGAGATTTGCTACACCAAGTTATGTTTATGCATGGAGTCCTTCTGCTACATTGAACAGTAGTACTTCTTCTTCTCCGGTTTCAACCGGGCTTACCTCAAGTCAGGTATTCTCGGTAACTGTAGCGGATCAGTATAGTAGTTGTTCAGGAGTGGTCGGTACTACTACAGTAACGGTCATGCCAAATCCTACTGTAAGTTCTGTAACAGCATCTGCATCTGATCTTTGCTCAGGAGGTCCGCTTACGCTTACCGCAGGTTCTGTATCAGGTGGTTATGGCTCATTTGTGTCCTATGTATGGAGTGGCCCCGGCGGTTATTCTAACACAGTTACTTCTGTTGGAACAACTACAGTATCTGTTGCGCCTACCGTAACAGGTGCTTACAGTGTGGTTGTCAATTATTCTGGTAGTGGCTGCTCGGGAGTTGTTCCCGCAGTTTCTTCCGCTGTCAACGTATATGCTCAACCGGCTATCACTTCGATCACACCATCTTTATCAAGTCTGTGTTCAGGTGACGGATTTACAATTACATCCTCCTCAACAGGTGGCTTGGGTACTGCAACTTATACCTGGAGTGGAGCTGCTATCACTACTACTACGGGTGCTACTGGCATATCACCTCTATTTGCGCCAACACTAACAGGAGCCAATGTTTATTCTCTGGCATTACACTATGATGGAATTGGATGTAATGACGCTCATACTACAACTACAGTCACCACCAATGTGGTGCCTTCTGCTGCGGTAAGCGCTGCTATGCCAAATATTTGCCAGCCAACAACATCAGCATCCATAGGGTTGAGTAGTATTGTAGGTGCACCTACTTCTTATAGTGTTGTATGGAACTCTGTAGCTTTAAGTGACGGTGGTTTCAGTAACATTAGCGGTGCAACTTTGTCTGGTTCATCAGTTACCATCAATTACAATCCATCGGGTGGTGCCGGTTCTTTTGATGGTACACTTACTTTGTCGAACGGGTCATGTGTAAGTTCACCATATCCTGTTCATACCATTGTACATGCGCAGCCATTGGTTAATGTAACGGCGGTAAATACACCATGTGTGGGTTATGCTGGTAGTATTGATTTTACAGGTACTGATAGCGCAACTGTGGCGTATTCTGTAGATGGTGCTGCAACTAATTATTTCACTTTCTCAGGTACTACACGTAACCTGAGTACAGGTGTCATAACTGTGCCGCACACTTACGTGATCATTGATGCACATAATATAGTATGTACCACTTACTATAGTACGCCTAT
>CANGHX010000198.1 GCA_947453715.1 Flavobacteriales bacterium
ACATTCAAATTGTAATTCGGATAAGGAATCCCCATTTCTTTGAAAAATATCTCAGACATATTCTCATCGTAATGTTGACCGGTATGAACTATAATCTCTTGAATTTCGTTTGAAAAATGATTTTTTATCGCTCTGCTCATTGCAGAAGATTTGATAATTTGAGGTCTCGCCCCTATAATTGTAATAATTTTTTTCACTTCAATTTTATTAATTCATTAAACCTTGATCCGCGAAGCTAAAATAACCATTATCCGTGAAAATGATGTGATCCAAAATAGATATATCTATAATTTTTGCAAATTCTTTTAATTCTTTCGTGATTTTTAAATCTTCAGAAGACGGTTGAAGTTGTCCACTTGGATGATTGTGATACAAAATAATCGTTTGTGCTGATTTTTCTAAAGCTTTTTTAAAAATCATTTTTCCATCAACTACTGTCCCTGCGAAACCACCAGAAGAAATAAATTCGATTGAAATCAATTGATTCGCTCTATTCAACATAGCTACATAAAATACTTCATGCGTTAAATCTTGAAAAATATGTCGCACTAATTCGTAAGCCTGATTTGATTTAGTGATTTTTTGCTTTTCATCAGGTTCTGCTTCTTTTCTTCTTCTTCCAATTTCTAAGGCCGCAAGAATTGATATAGCTTTTGCATCTCCTATTCCTTTAAATTTAGTTAATTCATTATGTGTGAGTTTTCCTAATAAAGAAAGATTGTTAGAAACAGATGATAATAATTCTCTTGCTAGTTCAACTGCAGATTGATCTCTAGAACCTGAACCTAAAATAATAGCAATTAATTCTGAATCACTTAAATTATGTTTTCCTTTTAAAAGTAATTTTTCTCTCGGGCGATCATCTTCTGCCCATGATTTGATGGTTATATTTTCAATCATAAACTATTTTCTTATTGAATTTAAGAAAATAGTTCCGATAAAACAAAAACGTCCCCAATAAATTGAGGACGTTTTAAAAGAAATTTTTCTATTAATTATTTTTTCAACTTTTTAGAAAAATCAATTAAGATTGGTGTTGCAACACATAATGAAGAATATGTACCAATAACAACCCCAACTAATAATGCGAATAAGAATCCTTTAATTGCAGGTCCACCAAAGATGAACATGATTAATACAACCACAAATAAAATCATAGAAGTATTGAAAGTTCTACTTAAAGTAGTATTCAATGATCTATTGATAATTTCATGGTGGTGATCGTCCTCTTTGCTGTTTCTTAAGTTTTCACGAATACGGTCAAATACAATCACCGTATCGTTCATAGAGTAACCAATAACAGTTAAGATTGCAGCGATAAACGCTTGATTCACATCTAAACTGAAAGGTAAAATACCGTGTAATAAAGAGAAGATTGTAATAACGAAGAAAGCATCATGCGCTAAACCTACAATCGCACCAATTGAATATTGCCAGTGACCGAAGCGAATTAAGATGTAAGCAAATATTGCCAACAACGAGAAGAAAATTGCAACAGCTGATGATGACCATAACTCATTAGAGATAGAAGCTGAAATACTTCTTGTATTCGTTACTTGGTATGAACCCATTTTTGCTTTACACGCATCTAAACCTTGTTTAATTTTAGCATTAACTTCATCTGTTGCACCATCATCTTTCAATTTGTAGTTGGTAACGATTTCAACATTAAAGTCATTTGATTTCGTTTTTAAATCAATAGAAGCGATTTCACCTTTTTCAATAAGAACTTTAGATAACTCTTTACGGATTCCTTCGATGTCAGCTTTTTGCTCGAATTTTACACTCATCATTCTACCACCTGTAAACTCAACTGATTGTTTTAATCCCATTGTAGAGACAGCGATCACACCAACAATTGTAGCTGAAATAGAGAACATGTAGAAGTATTTTCTTTTTCCGACCCAGTCAAAATGGAAGTTTTGGAATAAACCTTCAGACATTTTAGTATGGAAAGTAATTTCTTTACCTTTTTTCAACCATGAAGTAATTACCAATTTAGAAATGATAATTGCAGAGAATAAAGATGTAAAAATACCGATAATCAATGTCGTAGCAAATGACTCAACCTCACCTGTTCCGAAAACTTTCAAGATAATTGCAACTAATAAGTGAGTTACGTTCGCATCAATAATAGAAGGTAACGCTTTTTTGAAACCTGTATTAATTGAATCTTCTGTATTTACTCCTCTCGCTAATTCTTCACGAATACGTTCGAAAATCAAAATGTTCGCATCGACCGCAGTACCAATTGTTAATACGATACCAGCAATACCAGCTAAAGTTAATACAGCACCAAACGAAGCTAAACTTCCGAAGATAAAAATAACGTTTATTGCTAAAGCAATGTTCGCTACTAAACCTGCTTTACCATAATACCAGTACATGTATAATAATACTGCTAAGAATGCAAATGCGAAAGATATTAAACCAGCTTTAGAGTTTTCTGCTCCAATTGTAGGCCCAACTTTAGATTGATCTTTAATAACACAAGGTGCTGGTAAAGCTCCACCATTTAATAATCCAGCTAAATCTTTAGCTTCATCAATTGTAAAGCTTCCAGAAATTTGAGTATTTCCTTCTGTAATAGCATTAATTACTCTAGGTGCACTGTAAACTAAGTTATCCATTGTAATTGCTACAACACGACCAACATTGTCACCAGTCATTTCACCCCATTTATCAGCTCCTTCTTCAGACATTTTCAAGTCTACAGTTACTAATGAAGACGATTGGTCAAAACCAGTTGAAGCAGATTTAATATCTTTCCCTCCTACTTTAGCAACTCCATTATCAGGTACGCTAATAGCATATAAGAATAAACCAGAAGTTTTTGATTTTTTATCTAATTTCTCAACATCTGCAGACCACATAAAACGTAAGTTTTCAGGAAAAACAGACATTACATCTTGACGTTGTAATAAACGATCAACATCTTCTTTGTTTTCAATAGATACAAAACCAATAGAATAATCTCCCTTTGGAGTAACTAACTCCGCTAATCCTTTAGAGTTACCTCCTAAAGTTGAAGTTAAATCACCTAATTTTTGAGTTTTGTTTGAATCAACATTACTTGAATCAACTTTTGTAGAATCAGTAACTTCAGCTACTTCGATTTCTTTTTGTTTAGAAATTTGAGAAGCTTGTTGCCATTGTCCAGCAATTTCAGATGGAGCATATGTTTCAAAGAATTGAAGGTTTGCAGTCGATTGTAAACGACTAGCTACAGTTGATTCATCTTGAACACCTGGTAACTCAATATATAAACGATTGTTAATTGGATCTTTTTGAATATTTGGTTGAGCAACACCGAATTGGTTAATACGACGATTCATAATCATCTCAACACCATCCATTGAACTAGCTGCTTTATCTTTTAAGAAAGCAACTACTTCAGAATTTGAAGAATTGATACTTAACTCTTGTAATTCACTAATTGCAAATAAACGAACCAAAGGCATATCTTTATTTACTGCCTCATTTTCTTTTTGGAAAATATCAATGAAGTTACCACCTCTAGCATTATATTTAGCTACAGCTCTATCAAAAGGTTTTTTGAATCGAATATCTCTAGGGTTTTTGATGTAACTTTTAACCATTTCTGGAACAGAAATTTCAAGTGTTACACTCATACCACCAACTAAATCAAGACCGAAAGCCAAACTTCTTTTCTTAACATCTGTAAAAGTTGATCCAAAAATTGGATACACTTTACTTTCTGCTTTTTCTTTCAAAATTTGATTTACAAACGCAGCTTTTGCCAACTCTCTTGCTTCAGGTAAAGTTAAATCAACTTCAGTATCATTTGGCAATTCAGCCATTGTTGTACCTTCTTGTTTGTGTTTAGCAAACAACTCATTTACTCGAGCATCAGCTTCTTTACTTGCCTTATTTTCAACATTTGAAGCAACCCATGTAAACGATAACTGGTATACACAAACAGCAGTCAATAAGATTGTCAGAAACCAAAAAAAACCTTTATTACGCATTTTTTAAAACTATTAGTTTATTCTTTTAAAGGCGCAAATATAAAATTTCAAATCAATACTATCAATAAACTTGACAAAGGTTTTAATGACTTTATTAACAATATCAAATGAATAATTTTATAACCACTGATAAACAGATAGTTACATATATTAAAAAATTAATAACAAAAAATCACAAGTTCATTTGTTACTTTTATAAAGTATTGGATTTTATATTTGTACTAAAACTTAAAATAAGATGGAATTTATACTACAACTTGCATTAATTACGATACCTGCTGGAGCAGTATTATACACTACAATGCAATTTCTAAAAAAGCAAAATGAAAAAGAATTTATTCATTTGAATAATGATTTAAAAAAGGAGCGTCAAAATTTCTTCTTACCATCAAGAGTGGAATCTTATCAAAGAGCTGTTCTATTAATGGAAAGAATTCATCCAAATAGCATAGTTATGCGTCTTCACAATCCTGCACTACCAGCTAAAATGTTTCAGGCAGAACTTTTAAAAGCTATCAGAGAAGAATACGATCACAATGTAGCTCAACAAATTTTCATTTCATTACAAGGATGGGAAATGGTTCGCAATTCAAAAGAAGAAACTATTAAAATCATCAATTTAGCAGGAAGTCAAATGGATGCAACATCTATGAGTAGTGATTTAGCAGCTAAAATTTTCGAAATCGTTGCAGAAGTTGGTAAGATGCCTACTGAAATCACTGTTGATTATTTAAAAACAGAACTTCAAAAATTATTCTAAATTCAATTCACAATGTATAAAGCAATTGATTCAAACGATATCACTTATTTTAAAAGCATTTTAGGAGAAAGATGTTTTACAAATAACGATCTATTAAAGGAATACGGACACGATGAAACGGAAGATTTATCTTTCTTACCCGAAGTTGTTTTAAAACCTGAAACCGTTGAAGAGGTTGCTTTGATAATGAAATATGCACATCAACATGCAATACCTGTAACTCCTTCTGGAGCTAGAACAGGTTTAAGTGGTGGAGCTTTACCTATCGAAAAAGGCATTGCTTTAACGATGGAGAAATTCAACAAAATCATTGAAATTGATGAGAAAAATCTTCAAGTAACAACTGAACCTGGAGTTATTACACAAGTACTCCAAAATGCAGTAAAAGAAAAAGGATTATTCTATCCACCAGATCCTGCTAGTAAAGGAAGTTGCTTTATCGGAGGAAATGTTTCCGAAAATTCTGGAGGACCAAAAGCTGTCAAATACGGTGTTACAAAAGATTATGTATTAAATCTTGAGGTTGTATTGCCAACCGGAGAAGTAATTTGGACAGGCGCAAATGTTTTAAAAAATTCAACAGGTTATAATTTAACGCAATTGATTGTCGGTAGTGAAGGTACTTTAGCTGTAATTACTAAAATCGTTTTTCGCCTAATTCCTCATCCAACAAACGATTTAACTTTATTAGTTCCATTTTTTGATGCCGAAAAAGCGTGTGAAGCAGTTGCTGCAATATTTAGAGCTGGAATCACTCCAAGTGGATTAGAATTCATGGAAAGAGATGCTTTGATTTGGACACAGAAATTCACTCAAGATGAGACAATCAAAGTCGCTAATAATCACCAAGCACATTTATTAATCGAAGTTGATGGATTTGACAACGATTTATTGATGCAAGAATGTGAAAAAATAATGTCTGTTCTTGAAAACTTCGAAACAGATGAAATTTTATTTGCTGAAAGTCAAGCTCAAAAAGACAGCCTTTGGAGTTTGAGAAGAAAAGTTGGAGAAGCTGTAAAATCTCAATCAATTTATAAAGAAGAAGACACAGTCGT
>CANGHX010000199.1 GCA_947453715.1 Flavobacteriales bacterium
ATGATTTTAGCACAATCTTCGGACGTTTTTGGTCCAACGTCTAATCCCATCCATCCAGAAGGAATTTGATCAATCGCTACTGTTTGTTTGTTAGCATCATTTGCAAATTTATCAGCAATGATTGTATCAACTGGAATGTATAAATTCACACCTCTTTCTTTTGCTTCCGCTAAGATTTTACGTGCAACATCTAAATAATCATCTTCAATTAATGAATTTCCAACTTCACCACCTTGTGCTTTCACAAATGTATAAGCCATTCCACCACCTACGATAAGATTATCTACTTTCGATAGTAAACGTTCAATAATTGTAATTTTAGAAGATACTTTTGCACCACCAACAATTGCAGTTAATGGTTTTTCAGTACTATTTAATACTTTATCTACACTTTTAATTTCAGCTTCTAATAAGAAACCAAACATTTTATCATTCGGGAAAAATTTCGCAATAATTGCAGTACTAGCGTGTGCTCTATGAGCAGTTCCAAATGCATCGTTTACATAAACATCACCGTGTTTCGCTAAAGCTTCTGCGAAACTTTCTGTACCAGTCGTTTCTTGTTTGTAAAAACGTAAATTCTCTAATAATAAAACTTCACCCGCAGGTAAATTAGAACTCATTTCCATTGCCTTTTCACTGATACAATCATCAGCAAAAGAGATCGAATGACCTAAAACTTTTTCAACCTGACTAACGATGTGTTTTAAAGAATATTTATCTTCAAAACCTTCTTTCGGACGACCTAAATGTGACATTAAAACGACACTTCCACCATTTTTCAAAATATGTTGAATTGTTGGTGCTGCTGCTCTGATTCTTGTATCATCAGTTACTGCAAGTGTTTCTTTATCCAAAGGAACATTAAAATCAACTCTGATTAATGCTCTTTTTCCTGTAAAATCGTACGTATGAATATCAGCCATCTTATAAAAATTTGTACAAAAGTAAGCAAGATTAGGGTTTAGTCCAAAATTTAGTTTGATTTCGTTTATTAATGGATGTAATGATATGTATTTGAAAATTTTTCAATGATACAATTTGTTGAATTCAGGTTAAGATCTAAATTAGAAACCTCAATCTTAATCACTAAAAAACGTATTCGATTCCATATATTTTTAAAATTATACGTAATTTAATACATATTATTATAAAATAATTAGGAATGCATTCCGTTTATTTATATATTTGAGGTGGATAGAAATCTAAAAATTGCAGAAAATGGAAAAACTTTTTGAAATATCAGAACGATTAATCATCAATGTATCATTCGATTTTCAAAGAGCTTTATTATATGAAATAGAGTGGGAGAATCGTTTAATAGAAGTGAAAGGAGCAAGAGGAACTGGAAAAACGACTTTATTATTGCAACGAGCAAAAAAAATGCAGAAGGAAGCCTTGGTTTTATACACATCTTTAGATTTACCTTACTTTTATACAAATTCATTATTTGATTTAGCAGATCAATTTCAAAAGAAAGGTGGAAAACTTTTATTTTTAGATGAAGTACACAAATATCCTAGTTTCAATCAAGGACAAGATTGGTCAACAGAAATAAAAAATATTTACGATTCTTTTCCTGATTTAAAAGTTATTTATTCAGGTTCTTCTTTGCTTCATTTATATATGGGGAATGGGGATTTAAGTAGAAGGAAGGTTTCCTATGAATTACATGGATTATCCTATCGTGAATTTTTAAAATTTCAATATTCAATCGATTTCAAGCCTGTTAGTTTAGAAGATATTTTTAAAAAACATACAGCAATCGCTGCTGAAATCACAAATCAAATCAAACCGTTGGCTTATTTTCAGGAATATTTGCAATATGGTTATTATCCATTTTTTAAAGAATCAATTTCAAATTATCCCGCGCGTTTAAGAAATGTCATCAATTTGATTATAGAATCTGATATCCCATCAACAGTAGCAATTCCTTCTGAAAATACAGAAAAGTTAAAAAAATTATTAGGTGCAATAAGTACAACTGTACCCTATGTTCCGAATTTGAAACAACTGTCTGGAAATCTGAATATTTCTGATTCTAGAACTACCTTAAAATATTTAACTTTCTTAGAAAATGGAGGATTGATAAAACAACTTTCAACGGAAAGTATTGGCAATAAAATTCTTCAAAAACCAGATAAGATATACTTACAAAATTCAAATTTATTACATGTTTTATCTATGAATACTCCTGAGATAGGAACAATCAGAGAAACTTTTTTTTACAATCAAATTACAAAAGATAACAATGTTACCTATCCAAAATATGGAGATTTTTTAATAGCGAATAATTACCTAATAGAAGTCGGTGGAAAATCAAAAAAAATGAAGCAAATTAAAGATTACGACGGAGAAAAATTTATCGTTGTAGATGATATTGAGATAGGATTCGGGGAAAAAATTCCATTGTGGTTATTTGGCTTTTTATATTAACTAAGGTTACGCATTAAAAATACGAACTCGATAAAGGGTTTGTAATGAAATTTGAAAAAAATTGCAACCTCCACTAAATCCGAATTTAATTCATAATCAGTAATATATATTACTTTCTCAGCAACAAAGCATTATATTCTTCTAACAACTTCAAGTATTTATCTTTCCAAAATTCTACAGTGTTTTCGGGAGTTGAATAATTTGTTTCCCTAGATTCTACAAAGACGCTTTTCTTGAACCCTTTAATTTCATCTGTGAAATCATAATGTATTATTTCACCAATTTGTAACACTAAATCCAACGAAACAGAACTATTATCAAACATCTGGTACATCCATCTTCTACTTTTACCTAGCTTAATAGCAAGTTTAGTAATGGAATAACCACTTTGATGTACAGCCTTTTTTACTATTTCTCCTCTGTGTTGCATATGTGCAAATTTGAGACGAAAGGTGTGTTTTAAATTTCTCTATTAATTCTCATTATTGTGTATTTTTTTATATTTTTGAAGAAAAATATTTTTGTTAACTTAATTTATAACCTCAACGAAGATGGATTTAAAAGATCAATTGAAGCAGATAGCTGACCGAGTTTCAAAACTTAAAGAACAAATATTAACAGAAGAAGCTACAAAAAATGCATTTATTATGCCCTTTCTGCAATCTCTTGGTTATGATGTTTTCAATCCATTAGAAGTTGTTCCGGAATTTGTAGCAGATTTAGGAATAAAAAAAGGTGAGAAAATTGATTATGCAATTTTTAAAGATGGAAATCCAACAATATTAATTGAATGTAAGCATTGGGCTCAGAATTTAAATTTACATGACGGTCAATTATTAAGGTATTTCCATGTGTCAAAAGCAAAATTTGGAATTCTGACAAATGGAATCAACTTTAGATTTTACTCAGACTTAGTTGAACCAAATAAAATGGACGAAAAACCATTTTTAGATATCAATATTACTGAGCTTAAAGACAATCAAATTGAAGAATTAAAAAAATTCCATAAAGCACATTTTGATGCAGAAAGTATCGTAAATACTGCAAGTGAATTAAAATACATGAATGAATTAAAAGGATTAATTCATAATGAGTTAATTAATCCAACAGATGATTTTGTTCGTTATTTCGCAAAGCAAGTTTATCCAAGTGTGGTGACAGCTAAAGTTTTAGAACAATTTACGAGTTTGACTAAAAGAGCAATTCAACAACATATAAATGATTTAATTAACGACCGATTAAAAAATGCATTGAGTCCTGATGAAGTTGTGAATACAGAAACTGAAACAACTGAAATTCAAACAGAAGAATCTAAAGTAATTACTACTGAAGATGAATTAGAAGGTTTTATGATAGTAAAAACAATTTTACGTCAAATAATTCCAGTGAATAGAATTACATATAGAGATGCTCAATCTTATTTTGCAATCTTGTTAGATGACAATAATCGTAAATCAATTTGTCGTTTATATTTGAATGGAAACAAAAAATTCATAGCCACTTTCGACGATCAAAAGAAAGAAATCAAAAATGAAATCACTTCACTTGATGATATTTTCAATTTTTCTGATGAGCTGAAAAAGACTGTCGAGAATTATGATGGGGGGAAGGAGTGAAAAGAATATTTTATGCACTAGATATTTAACTAATTTGTTTAAGATTTATTCCAATAACCTTTTAAAGAACTACTTTTTATCATGAAAACCATTTTAATATTAATTTCTTTATTTTTTTCATCATTTTTATTTTCACAAAACCTAAATTTAGAATGGGCGAAAAAAATTAATGGTGTTAATAATGAAACCGTACAAGATTTTCTTTTAGATTCTCAAAAGAATATATACACCTTGGGTTCTTTTGATGGGACAATAGATATAGACCCTGGAAATATCATACAATCACTAATATCATCAGGAAATGATGATATTTTTATACAAAAATTAGATTCTGCTGGACATTTTATTTGGGGTTATAAATTAGGATCTTCAGGAAATGATAACGGGTATTCAATTCAAATTAATTCAAATAATGAAATAATAATATCAGGTGAATTTATAGGAACTGTTGATTTTGATAATAGTTCAAATATTAATAGCTTATACTCTCAATATATCAGTACATTTATTTTAAAAATCGATTCAAATGGTAATTTTATTTGGGTTAAAATTTTAGAGGGAATTGGGCTTTCAAGTGCTTCAATTCGGTCAATGGCTATTGATGGTCAAAATAATATTTATGTAGGTGGAAGTTTCAGTGGAACATGTGATTTTGACCCATCAAATTCAGTAGTTTCAAAAATCAGTAATGGTACAAATGATGTATATATTCTAAAATTAGATTCTAGTGGTAATTTTATTTGGGTTAAATCAATGGGTGGTTTTAGTAGTGAAGAAATTACAGAAATTAAACTTGATAATTTTAGTAATTTGTACATTACGGGATTTTTTTCCGGGTCTGGAGATTATGATCCAGGTTTGAACACTACAACAATAAGTAGTAGTGGTTTGAATGATTATGCTATTTTTTTAGGCAAATATAATCAACTTGGAGATTTGGTTTGGATTAAATCATTTGATAGTCCTGCTCATGATATCGGGAATTCTATTGATATATCTACAAATAATTTTATTTATATCACAGGTGCTTTTAGTCAAACAATTGATTTTAATGATGGTACAGGAGTTAACAATTTAACATCTAATGGATTATGGGATTGCTATATTGCAAAATATGATTTAAATGGGGATTTTATATGGGCGCAGTCAGTTGGTGGAAATAGCAGTGATCAAGGGACTTCCATTTATACAGGATTAAATAATGAAGTTTATATTACTGGTTTTTTTAATGGAATAGTTGACGCTGATTTTGGTTCAAATATTTATAATATAAATTCATTAGGTGGTGCTGATATTTTCATAATAAAAGTCGATAACACGGATTCTTTCTCTTGGGCAAATACAATTGGAGGATTAAGCAATCAATATCCAAATAAAATTAAAACTTATAATTCTAATTTATATATTGGGGGTTGGTTTGAGAGCACTACTGATTTTGATCCAAATCTTTCAATTGTTAATCTAATTTCTGATGGTAATCGAGATGGATATATTGCAAAATATAGTACTTGCTTAAATTCTTCCAATACAATTACAACTTCAAATTGTGAAACATACACAGCACCTGATGGTCAGATTTTCACCAATTCAGGAACGTATAATGTTATAATTCCAAATCATAGTGGATGCGACAGTTTAATTACAATTAATTTGACGATAAAACATAATTCTTCCAATACAATTACAACTTCAAATTGTGAAACATACACAGCACCTGATGGTCAG
>CANGHX010000200.1 GCA_947453715.1 Flavobacteriales bacterium
AAAGTTGCTATTTCAGATTCGAATTGTTCGTGTAAAGTTGTATTACCACTCATCATACGAGCACCCATTGGGTAAGCCAAACCGTATTTACGAGCACCTTCTTCATCCGCTTTACGAACTTCAGGGTGATTCGCTAATCCTAAGTAATTATTCAAACTCCATACTAACTTCTCCTCTCCATTGAACATCATTCTTGTTCCGATTTCCCCTTCCAATCTTGGATAAGTGTAATAACCATGAGAATAATGCGCATGATCTCCTAGAGGTCCAAGTCTTGTCTTTAGTTTGTCTAATAAATTCATCTTAAATATTAACTTTAATTATACAATTTCAGTAAATTATCAATTTGATAACTTCTTGTTTATATAGCTGATTTAACAGCCTTTTTTACGACCGCAAATTTAAGAAAAAATAAGGTAACTTTAAAAAAATATAAAGTAGTTATTCATACATTAATGTATATTCGTTAAAATATTAAAACTATTTGATTTTTAAGCCTTTTTAGGTCGATTAAGAGTGCTTCAGAAGACAGTTTTCAACAATCAAGCTACATTTTGAAATAGAATTCAGATTATAACACTTGAATTTTATATTATTTCTTCATTAATGTGTAAAATTAATTGCTGAATTAATAATACATTTGCAAAAAAAAGCTTTAAAATCTAAGCAAAAGGAGAATTTAAATGGAAAAAGAAATTATTGTTTACCATAACCCGAGATGCTCAAAAAGTAGAGAAGCAATTACTATTTTAGAAGAATCAGGTAAAACTTTCACAATAAAAGAGTATTTAAAAGACACTCCTGGAATTAAGGAATTGAAAGATTTAATAACACTTTTAGCAATCAACCCAATTGATCTTGTGCGAAAAGGTGAAGACGAATACAAAACATTAATCAAAGATAAAAATTTAACGAGCGATCAAATACTTTCAGTTTTATCCGAAAATCCGAAACTAATTGAACGTCCTATCGTTATAACAAATAATAAAGCGGTAATTGGAAGACCTCCTTCATTAATTATCGATTTCATAAAATAATATAATAAGTTGTAGTTAAGAATGAGAACTAAATACATTGATTTAATTGACCAAACATTTGACTTCCCTCAAGATGAATTCAATTTAAGAGAAGATCGTTTGTTTTTCCATGGTATCGATTTGATGCGTCTTATTGAAGAACATGGCACTCCATTAAAGTTCAATTATTTACCTCAGATTTCAAACAACATCCAACGTGCCAAAGGATGGTTCAGAGAAGCAATGCATAATTTGGGCTATAGTGGGAACTACCATTATTCTTACTGTACTAAAAGTTCACATTTCTCTTTCGTTCTTGATGAAGTCATGAAAAATGATGTTCACATTGAAACATCTTCTGCATTCGATATTGATATAGTAAAAAACTTATATGCTTCTGGAAAATTAGCTCCTGGTAAATTTGTTATTTGTAATGGATTCAAAACAGATAAATACGTTGAAAACATAGCATGGTTAATCGAAAATACAGATTTAAATGTTATGCCTGTAGTCGATAACATTCAAGAACTTCAACTTTTATTAGACGCAACTGAAAAGGAATTAAACATAGGAATTAGAATCGCTTCTGAAGAAGAACCCAAATTTGAGTTCTATACTTCTCGTTTAGGAATTCGTTACCGAGAAATCATTCCTTTTTATAAAGCAATGGTTCAAGATAATCCTCGAGTTTCTGTGAAAATGTTACACTTTTTCATTAACACTGGGATAAATGATACCTCTTACTACTGGAATGAATTAACTAAACTATTAAGAATCTACTGTGATCTTAAAAAAGTGTGTCCAACTTTGGATCATTTAAATATTGGCGGTGGATTCCCAATCAAAAAATCATTGGCTTTTGATTTTGATTATGCTTACATGGTTCGTGAAATTTTAACTCAGGTTAAGAAAGTATGCATGGACAATGATATTGAGGAACCAAATATCGTTACTGAATTCGGATCTTTTACCGTTGGAGAAAGCGGCGGAGCGATTTTTAGCGTTCTTCATCAAAAACAACAAAACGATAGAGAGAAATGGAACATGATTGACTCTTCTTTCATGACTAATCTTCCTGATACTTGGGCAATCAATCAACGTTTCATCATGTTACCAATTAATAGATGGAACGATGATTATGAACGTGTCCTTTTAGGTGGATTAACCTGCGATAGTGATGATTATTACAACTCAGAACAACATTCAAACGCTATTTATCTTCCAAAATTTGATAAAAACAAACCGATGTATATTGGGTTCTTTAATACTGGTGCTTACCAAGAAACAATTGGTGGTTTTGGAGGCTTAAAACACTGCTTAATACCTGAACCTAAGCACCTTTTGATTAGGCGAGACGAGAACGGGAAATTAAAAACAGAATTATTTTCTGAAGAACAAACTGCTGCTGATTATTTGAAAATTTTAGGCTACTAAGTAATTAATTGTATTTTACATAAAATATTCAATAATTAAACTAGAATATTAGCTTAAAAAAGTATTTTTGCAGAACAATAAAAAAATTAAGATACATAAACGTATTTCTTGACAAATAGAAAATGAAAGTAGACAACATTTATTTATTACCAGATTCAAAATTTTCAAAACACATTTCAAACTGGATACTGGATTCCCACATAGAAATTTGTGAATTCAAAAAACATATCGGACAAGAAAATGAAATAGATGGTTTAATTATTTTTACTGAAAATCAAAGTATAGATAAAGACGCAAATGAACTTAGAGATATTTTTGACAAAAAACAAAAACCAGTTCAAAAACTAGACATTAATGGAACTTTAAATGTAGCTGTTTCTAATTTTACTTTTTGGTTGGAACGTAACAACTGTAAAAACATATTAATTATTGGAAACGATTCGTTGGTAACAAACGCTAATTTAGATCGTCTTTTAGAGAATATAAAAGCATAAAGAATTAAAAAGGTGTCTAAATCATTTCAGACACCTTTAAAAAGTAAAATAGTAGTAGTAGTAATATTTTACTTATTCAACAAAAGAATACCATCTGCTTGAAAACCCATTTCAAATTTAGGCTCTGTAATTTTAGCAATTTCTTCTTTTGATTCTCCCGCATCTTCTGCAAAATGCTGTAAACTTTTCACCGATACAGTATCCATATGAGCAAAACCATGAATAATCGCCTCTGTATTTAATTTGGTTTTTACAGGTATTGTAAAATGATTCTTAAACCGAACCATAAACGTTTCTTCATTACCTTTATCTACTGAAATCCAACAACCTGCTTTTGTACAAACTTCTTTGATTTCTGCTTTAAAAGTAAATTCAACTTTATCACCATTACCTTCAAAACACGTCAACATCTCATCTACAGAAACAGCTTTTGTCGAATCAACTTTTACTTCTCCATAATGAACCGCAGAAATTTCCGATTTCTTTTTTGCGCTATTTTCGCCACAAGAAATCATTACAAGAAAAATCGTAGGATATATTAAATATTTCATCTTTTGTAAATTTTCCACAAATATCAATAGTCAATGCTGAATATTGAATCAAAAATGGATGAAATGAATTATTTCAAGGATAAGTGGCAAAAAAAAGCCCAGACCTATAAAAGCCTGAGCAATAAACAAATAGTAAATCGGTTTACTATTTTAAATACGTTTGAAAATATTCTTCTACTTGAACTGCTTTCCCATCAACAAGAACTTTATCTACACCTGAAGCAACCAAAAAGCGACAAATTACATGTCTAGATTTTTCATCATTTGTTACCATATTCAAAGAAGCCTCTCTTTTATCCGCATCGTATTTTACTTTAAAATACATCGTATAGTACTTTGCATTTTCTGAAACTTTCTCTGGAGTATTTCCTTCAGGCAAAGTAAACGTAAAAATTCCAAGTGTTTTAGCCTGAACCAAATCTTCTTTACCCAAAGAAATCGCCTCTTTTTTTCCTTGTTGAGAAAATCCTGCAAATGAAAAACCTATAAATAGGATTAAAAAAAATAATTTGTTCATAGTTATAATATTGATTTATAATTTAAAAACGAAAAAGTTTTGCAAAAGTTGCATACAGTTTACTAATGCTAATATAATATTTTTTTCTCACTTTTACATTATGAATAAACTTTTACCCTTTTTAAATGAAAATTTAGTCGAAGCTGGTTGCGATGAAGCAGGAAGAGGTTGTTTAGCTGGTCCTGTTATAGCTGCTGCCGTAATTTTACCTAAGGATTTTACACACGAATGGCTAAATGATTCAAAACAATTATCAGAGAAAAAAAGAAAGATTTTACGCCCTATAATTGAAGAGAATGCAATTGCTTTCGGAATCGGTATTGTAGACGAAAAAGAAATAGATGAAATAAATATTTTAAACGCTAGCATTAAAGCTATGCACTTGGCTTTAGATCAATTAAAAACAGCACCTGAATTCATTTTAATTGATGGAAATAAATTTAAAAAATATAATTCCATTCCTCACGAAACCATAATTAAAGGCGATGGAAAATATTTAAACATTGCTGCAGCATCTATTTTAGCAAAAACATATCGTGATGAATATATGGAAGAAATAGACAATGAATTTCCTTTATATTGTTGGTCAAAAAACAAAGGCTATCCAACAAAAGACCATCGTAAAGCAATCGCTGAAATCGGCTCATGCAAATATCATAGAATGTCATTTACACTTTTAGCACCAGAACAATTATCCTTATTTGATTAAACATTCTTTTGTTCATTTATTAAGTCACTATCAGAAATTCTAATCATTCAAAAGTGTAATTTTGAAAAAATTAGGCGAATCATGTTTGGAAAATACATCCTTTACATCATAAGTATATTAAGCATAATCTGGATTGGTTATGTCGGAATGGATATTATAGACAAAGAAAATCAATTTTCACCTACAACTTTATTTGGCGAAAAAGATGGTGAAATACTTATAATCAATCGACTTTCAGAGAATCCATTTCAAAAAACAGCATTCAAAACGACGAATGAAAATCAGAAATTTATCGAAAACTTGATACCTTGGCTAGAAAAGGATGATCAAATAATTATCAGCAAAAAGCAAAGTCATATTTACATCGACAATAAAGATAATTGGACAAAAGAAGCTATTTTAAAACTTTTTAAAAATGCTAAGATACCTGTTCAATTCGATCAATTTAAAACTTTTAAAGCTGGAAACTTCAACGGTAAATACACTCAATCTATCCTCTACTTGTATTCAAATTCAGTGATAAAATCCAAATCCAATCTCGATTGGTTAAATGTAGACACAAAAGCAAGTGCAAACAATGTCAAATTCCATCACAACACATTCTCAATTACAGATATCTACATTAAAGGAGAAGATAAGATTGAATATGTTTCTGAAACTTCAAACTCCACAATCGGTAAACAAATTGAAGATGAACAACTATTCTCAATTGCTTTACCAAATAATATAAACAACTATCATTTCTTTGAAAAGAATTTTTATTCAACATTAGACCAAAAATTAAAAAAAAGTCCGCTTTTCGAATGGATGGAAAACGGATTTGTTCAATTCAAATATGATGATGAAATTGTTTACATTTCCGATTATATCGAGGGCCAAAATCCAATTCTTGTATTAAATGATTTAATTCAAAATCAAGATGAAAACGACAAAGAAGAAGAAGGTGAATTTAAAAACATTCGACTTACGAATAATTTTCCTTCAGATCTTCAAAAAGGATTTTACATTAAATTAATGGATGATTTTGTTGTTTTTTC
>CANGHX010000201.1 GCA_947453715.1 Flavobacteriales bacterium
GTTAGAGAATTTGGTGTGACAATTACAGCACTATGTCCTGGAGCTACTGAAAGTGGTTTTATGGCAGCTGCTTCAGCTGAAAACAGTTCACTGTTCAAAAGCAATAAATTAGCAAGTTCAAAAGAAGTAGCTGAATATGGTTACAAAGCAATGATAAATGGGAAACCAGTTGCGATTCATGGCTTTATTAATCAAGCTTTAGCATTCTTTGTTCGATTAATGCCAAGAAAATTAGTGGTAAAAGTGAGTCGAAAGGTAATACAATAAAAACATCTACCTATTTATTTGCTTCCCAATTTAAAAAATCAATCAATTTAATCACTGGAATCCCTTTATATGTATTTCCTTCAAATCCATTTCTGGTAATAACATATTTAGGATAATTATCTTTCACCTTTAATAAATTACCAAATTCTCGTTCAATAGTTTTTTGTTCCTCCAAAACTAAAGCTACTTGAATATAAAGTGTTTCACCTTGCTTTTCACAAACAAAATCAATCTCCTCCGAATTTACAACCCCAATTTTCACATTGTAACCTAAATACCTCAAATGATTATAAACAACATTTTCTATAATTTTAGCTTTATCTTCCAATCGATATCCCCAAATTGCATTTCGTATTCCTAAATTTTCAAAATAATATTTCTCTCCAATCTCAAATATTCGTTTTCCAACAATATCAAATCTAGCGACTTCATGAATCAAAAAAGCACTTGTTAAATGATGTAAATATGTTTGAACTTGATTAGGTGCAATTTTAGTTTGTTGTGATTTTAAAAAATCACTAATACTTTTTGCTGAAAATAAGCTACCTATGTTATTTGCTAAAAATAAAGTTAATTGTTCAAGAAAACGAACATTTCTAATCGAAAAACGCTCTACAATATCTCTATAAATAATTGTCGTATAAATGTTTTTAAGGTATTCAAAAACCACTGAATCATTTAATGGCAAATGTATAATGTATGGTAACCCTCCATATTTTAAATATAAATCGACTGAATTTTCAGTATTATCAAGTTTATGGAATTGTAAAAATTCTGTAAATGATAAACTAAAAACTGGAATTTCAATAAACCTTCCGCTCAGAACTGTTGATAATTCTCCTGATAATAAATTCGCATTACTTCCTGTACAATATAAATCAATCTGACTATCCAACACCAATGATCGAAGTGCTCTTTCAAATTCTATAACATCTTGTATTTCATCTATAAAAATATAAGTCTTTCCAACTTTTGATCTATTATTTTGAACATAATTTTCTAAATCTAAATAATCCTTGATTGAATCAAATTGCAAATCTTCTTTGTTGATGTAGATAATTGTAGCTGATTCATCAATTTCTTGAATGTATTTCATTACCTGAAAAAGCAAATAACTCTTACCCACACGCCTTTGACCTGTAAATGCTTTTATTAATTGCTTACCAACAAAAGGAATAACTTTATCTACATAACTATTTCGCTGATAAACTATTTCGGGAATACGGTATTGACTCATTAAAATATAATTATAAATTTTAACAAATATACCTATAATTAAATTTACAATTATAATATTACTCCAAAAAAGTAAAAGCTATAATTATGATTATAACTTTTAAGTAATTAGCATTCAAATAAAATCCATCAGAAAAACGCTCTCACCTCCATCCCGCCAGAATGTATCGTTCTGTTTCCGATAGATTTTCGTCCGTTATATTGAAAAGATATTTGTAATTTTTGAGATACAGAACGTTGGTAACTTAGATTCCAAGTGTAATTTACTCCAGGTCGAAGCGCTTCTAACATTTCAAATCCTAAAGCTGAATTTTGATTTCCTGAATATTTGATATTAATCATACTAAAAGTTCCTTGAAAACTTCCTTTTTCAGCTTGATTGAATTTAAATGAAGTTCCCAATTCATGAACGATAGAGGTATCTCCACCATATTCTTTTGCGTTTAATTTGTTGGAATATCGACCATCTAAAGAAATTCTAAAAGTGGTTGTTGGCTGAAAAATAATGCTTGGTTTTATGAAGTAATAATTCAAATAAAAATCTCTCCCTGAAGTGTAATCAACTTTTGAAACTTTTATCCCTTTTTGAGCTGTAGCTTCTAATGTAATGACTTTTTTAATATTCGCTCTTAATGCAACTTCTTCGTATGTATTTTGCTTAGAGTCAAATCCACTTGCTAGTAAATTTTTACTTCTTGTATCTTGATTTGTGAATTCACCTCCGAAAATACTGGAATTTCGATTAAAGAATAAAGTGTTTCGAATATTTGAAGTTGTCGCTAACAAGTTGACATCTTGAATGGTAGATGAAAAAGGATTAAAAGCTTCTGCACTTTGAAAAAGATTTGTTTTCCGGTTAATTCTGATTTTCGCTTGATCTGAAAATTTCGTAATTACTTTGAAAAATATAGATTTCTTAGTTGACCAAATTCGTTCCGGTTTCAAAAATAAACCTTGATTCAACTCATTAGAATAAGTTTTAGTGTATTGATTACTAGGAGAAAAAATCCGAATATAACTCGCCTGATCGATGTATTGAGCAATTTCAAATTCATTTAAATCCTTCACTCCATCACCATTGTAATCAATCCAAGTATAAATTCCTTGTCCATCATTTACTTTGATGTAAATGATTTCTCTTTTCAATTCCAAGCCTGAACCTATTTCGTAAAAATTATTCCAAGTAACAGCGCCTTTCCAAGCTTTCAATTCATAATCAATTCTTCCTAAAAGTGTATTTTCAGGTGTTTGATTTAATAGATTAGAATTCAATACTTTTAATTCACGGTAACTTGTTACAATGTTTAAGGATTGATTCTTCAGTTTCATTATTTTTATTTCTCCTCCTGCTGTTCTGGCTTTAGCTACTGGAGTTAGGCGTGAGCTATCTGAACGTTGATCGAAGCGTTCTCTATAAAAAATCCTAAAATTGTTATTCGTTGAATCTCCACTTGCTAAATAAAATTGGTAATCATAAAATTGATAACTCGTCAATTGCAACAACTGAGGAGATTTATAATTATTCAACTCATGGTCATCTTTAAATCCAATTCGTATAGCATTAAATGACTTTGAAACATCTACTTTATGTCTAATAAATTCATTTTTATCAATCGCTTGACTTACCAAATAACTACCATCCCAAGTTGAAGAAAATCCTTTTTGATTCCATTTACCAGACGTTTTTCCTCTAAAACCATTGTAATTCGTTCCAATCAAAAATTGTTGACCTTCTATGTTAATATTTCCGTACGATTTATTTTTGAAATTAGTTCCTAACGTCGTTGCTAATTGATTCCCTAAATAACCTTTATTTCGTGTATTCCAATCACGATCAAACTCAACAGCTCGATATTGTTCGATTGGACTGAAATTTTTATCCAACGACTCGATTTCTACTTTAGATTCTAATTCCCATTTAGAAGTTTCTTTATTTCCGAGCGGAACAGTTCCGATAAGTCTTGAACGAACTGCTACTCCAGCATCATCTTTTCCGTCTAACGTAGAAAAAGTATTCAAATCATTTTTAGAATAGGCAATTTCGGTATCGAACTTTAACTTTTTGGTTAATTGATAGGAAACTCCAGTTGTATACAATTGTTTTTGTTTAGGTGTATATATTAACTTGAAAGGCGCATAATCACCTTGTGAAACACCACCGATTGGCGCAACCCATTTATAGACTTTTCCAAAAGGTCCAAAATAACTAAACTTATAATCCCCTTTTCCTTGACCTACAAATTGAAAAGTTGCCTTGTATAAAGCAGAATCTTTATTCGCAGTGAAAACCAACACAGAATCGTATCCCAATGAATCTCTCAAAGCATACAAGATTTGATTGTCCAAATAACCAACTGAGTCAATACTCAATGTTCTTGCGGCTAATAAATCATCTCCAATTCCAGCTAATAATTGCTTTTGGCTCAGCGAAAGTTGTTGTTGTAAAGGTTGATTTTTAGCATCTTGCTCTGAATATAAATTCAACCAGAAATTCAATTTTTCAGATGAGTAAGTGGTCGAACTTTGAAATAAGGAACGTGCGTAATTTTGAGCCGTATATTGAAATTCAACAACAATACGAGAATCTTTCGTAATCTGATTTCTTGAAGTGAAAATTAATTCGGAAGTATTGTAATTGATCGTATAATCAAACTCTTGTCCACGTTTTAATAATCGACCGTCTATAAATACATTTTCTGTTCCTGATAAAACAATAATATACGGCTCATTTTCAACACCAGTTAATCGATAAGGACCTTGATTCCCTTCAATTCCTTGAATAATTTGTCGGTTAAATTTCCCTTTAGATAATGCGCCACTTACTTGGGTTTTCCATCTATGTAAAGAATCTTCTCCCCATTGATATTCAGTAGTTAATCCCTGAGCTCTTTTTCGATATGTCATAAAATAACCTGTAGGTTTTTTCAACCAAAAATCTCCAGCAATCACTTTAAAACGATCATTATATACTTGAATGAAAACCTGATCAAATTCTTGCAATTTATTGGTATTTCCATCTGCTTGTATTGGCAAATTATCATCCGAAACAGAAGCTAGAATTTTCAAATTAGGAGCTAAATCACCTGATAATTCTAAGTTTAATGAAGAATTTACCGATAAATTTTGATTGTTACCAAACGAAACACCTCTAGAAATACTTCCCGTTTTGGTGATTCCAGTATTACCAAAAATATCAGTCGATGAATATTTATCTTCAATTAAAAACTTTTCTCTATCGCCTTTTTGAGGATTGTAAATTTGATTGGTATCTCTATTTCCATATACTTTTCGAAGATTCATTGGCAAAACACGGTATGAAATCTTCACTGAATCACCACATTTTGAAAAAAGGATGAGTTTATTTTTTGTTAAATCTAAATCATAATCCGATCGTGTTAATTGAACCATCGAACCTCCTAAACAAATAACTTTTAGCGAATTGGGATAAATGGTTAAACTGTCCAACGTAATCGTGTCAACCTTTTGAGAATAAACCTGTTCTCGATAACTTGTTTCTTGAGAAATTGCTGCAAATGAAGTCAACCATAGAGTAAAAACAAACCCTAAAGTAGCAGCAAAAATATCCCATAAACGAAATTTTCGAGTCATTATCACGAAAGTACAACGTTAATTGGAGAAAATTCTTGTTTAGAAGAGAAAATTTAATCTAAATCTTCTACCAAACATTGATACGCTCGGTAATCTAAAGTCTTTAATAATTCTGCGGTTGGATGATGAATATCAAAAAAAGTGGCCGCTCCAAAATCTCCAAAAAATGCATGACCTTCTTCGTTGAACAACGTATTATGTGCATACAAATCTCCATGTAAAATTCCTTTCGAATGCAAGTGGACCATTGCTGATTTCACCCCTGAAAGAATGCGTTCTTTTTGTTCTGAAGAAAGTTTAAAATCTTCTGGAAAAACATCTCGTGTACAACTTTCAAAAGAAGGTGGATTTCCCAAAACTTTATAAGTTGGAGGAATTAATTCTAAAACAATTCCTTCTTTTCCTTCTGAATGATTAACAATTTTTCCTTTCAAAGGAACTAAATTCGGATGGTGACCAACTGCTAAACAAGTTGCCAATTCATCTTCAGGATAGCCATCACTTGTCACTTCGCCTTTGAAAATTTTAACAGCAACTTCTTCTTCAATTTCATCTCTTAAAATAGCCTTTGAAATGATCCCAGAAGCACCTTGACCTAAGATTTCTTTTTGTTCAATTTTAGCCCAA
>CANGHX010000202.1 GCA_947453715.1 Flavobacteriales bacterium
ATGACAAAATAAAGAATACCCAAAATCATAAATACTTCTATCTTGAAAGGCATTTGTTGACCTGTCGTTTTGAAAAATTCAATCGGCATATCAAAGCCAACATAAATTGAAAGCAACATTGTTGGAAAACTCAACAACAATAGAAGTATATTAATGAATTTATTCATTCGGTATCATCTTAATTTTACGAATCATTTCGTCAATTTTGCGTTTTGAAAATTCGATTTTTTTCTCAACCTCTTTTTTCAAATCGTTTGCTCCTTTAGAGTTAGCAAAGAAACCTAAATTGTTTTCATATTGAATAACATCTTGTTTCAATGTGTCAATTTGTTTTCTCAAATCAGCTTTCTCTCTATCCAATAATTTACTAGCGTTTGGACTCGATTTTAATGTTTCAATTTTAGATTGGAAAAGCACTTTTTCTTTCTCTTCACCTTCTAATTTTAAAGACTTATAATGAGCATCAATAGCCGTTTTGAAATCAGTATAAATACCATCTTTCTCTTTCATTGGCACATGACCAATTTCATTAAACGTATTCGTGAATTCTTTTAAATCTGCTAAAGCTTGTTGTTTATCCTCAGCGATAACATATGATTGAATTTTAGAAATCAACTCGCGTTTTGCAACAAGATTTGTTTCGTTTAATTTATCTTGTTCGTCGTAGAAACCTTGTTTCGCATTGAAAAACGCATCACAAGCACTTCTAAAATCTTTCCATAAACGTTGTTCATTTTTTTGACCAGCGTTTCCGAGATTTTTCCATTTTTTCTGTAAAGCAACTAATTGCTCAGATGTTTTTTTCCAATCTGTAGATTCTTTTAATTGATTCGCTTGTGCTATGATTTGCTCTTTTTGAGTAACAATAGCATCAAAACCACTTCTTAATTCATCAAAAAATGCTTTCTTTTTAGCGAAAAATGAATCACATTCTGTTCTAAATAATTGCCAAACCTCTTCGTTCTCTTTTTTAGGACCAAAACCAATTTGTTTCCAATATTCTTGAATACTTAGTAACTCTTGTGTTTTTTCGTCCCAATCTTTAATCGTTTTTACCTCTGTAATAGTTGAATTTAACTCAACCGCTTTTGAAAGTAAAATTTGTTTTTTCTCGATATTATCAGCTTGAACAGCTCTTTTATCTTCGTAAAACTTATTGATTCTTTCATAAACTGAACGAACAACTTCTAAGTAACTTTCTTTAATTGCTTCCCAACGATCTTTATTCACAGGACCAATTTCATCCCATTCATTTTGATACGTTTTGATTAATCCTTCAATGTCACGTAGCGATTCGTTCGAAGCTAAATCCTTTATTTTTTGAATAACCTCTAATTTAACTTGCTCATTTCTATGAAAATCGTGTTCTTTTAATTCACGATAAATTTTCATATTGTAAAAGAAATCTTCTAATAATTTAGAATATTCAGCTTGAACTTCAGCTCTTTTTTCTCTTTCGATTTCACCGATTAATTTCCAAGCTTCGTGTATTTCTTTATAAGCATTAAAAGCTGCTCCAATATGTTCTTCGTTTGCAATTAAATCTTTCAAACGTGCAATTAAAGAACGTTTTTGCTTTAAATTTTCAGATTGAATGGCTTTTTTAGAATCCAACGCCAAAGACCACGCACTTTTAAATTCTTTGTAAACTTCGTAAAATTCATTTCGAATCGGATCGTCTTCTCTTTCGAATTCAACATTTTCACCCTTTTCTTTTGATTCCAAAACAGCTACTTGTTTTTTACGTTCGTCTTCTAAAACGAAATCATCGAATCGAGTTCTTAATTCATTTACGTCTCTACCAATTGAAAGTTTATCTTCATTAGCAACTAATGCTTTCAATTCATCTAAAAATGTTTGTTTTTCCATAACGCAGATTATATTTAGGTGTTACCCTACAGTTTGTACCATTTCAAAATTTGTTAAAGACACGAATTCTTCGATTCTATCTTCAACTTCTTGTTTTGTTATATTTAATAATTTCTCTGTTCCAAATTTCTCAACACAGAAAGAAGCCAATGCTGAACCAGCAATAATTGCTCTTTTCATATTATCGAAAGAAATATCATTTGTGCTTGCTAAATATCCGATGAATCCACCTGCAAAAGTATCTCCTGCTCCAGTTGGATCGAAAACTTCTTCTAACGGTAAAGCTGGTGCATAGAATACTTTCTCTTCATTGAACAATAAAGCTCCATGCTCTCCTTTTTTGATAATCAAATATTTAGGACCCATTGCTCTAATAACTTTAGAAGCTTTTTTCAATGAATATTCTCCAGATAATTGACGTGCTTCTTCATCATTGATAATCAACACGTCCACCATACTGATTGTTTTTTTCAAATCATCCATCGCAATGTCCATCCAAAAATTCATTGTATCCATAGCGATTAACTTTGGACGCTCTGTTAATCTTTCGATTACTGAACTTTGAACTTGTGGACTTAAATTTCCTAATAACAAAAATTCAACTCCTTGGTAGCTTGCTGGAATAATTGGATCAAAATGCTCCAAAACATTCAATTCTGTTACTAACGTATCACGAGAATTCATATCGTTGTGGTAACGACCAGACCAGAAAAATGTTTTCTCCCCTTGTTTTATTTGAAGCCCTCCTAAATCAACTCCTTTTGAAGCCAAAGTATCTAACATTTCTTTCGGAAAATCTTCTCCTACTACAGAAACTAACTTTTGATCTTTTTCATAAAAAGATGCTGATAATGCAATATATGTTCCTGCTCCACCAATGATTTTATCGGTTTTTCCGAATGGTGTTTCAATCGCGTCGAATGCGACACTTCCAACTGTAAGTAAACTCATGTACTATTTTTCTTTATAAAGTGGTGCAAATTTACTGAAAAATACTGTAAAATCAATAGATTAGAAGAAAAAGATGTCGGGGCGAATTGTAATTCGCCCCGACTATCGCCCCGACAATTTATCTCACATTTTCACGTTAATAAATTTAGAGTCTCCGTAATTATTAAGCAACATTTCAATTTAACTTTACAAGTTAACACAGCATTAAATTCAATTCTCAAATGGAATCAGAAAAGGTTAAAAAATCGATCTCTAAACGAATCCTAAAATTTGGAATGTGGTTTTTCGGAATTATTCTGAGTATCATGTTATTGATTTCTGCTGGACTTTATTATTTCAAAGATGAAATTTGTGGAGTTGTCATCACTGAAGTCAATCAATACTTAAAAGCTAAGGTAACGGTTGAGAAAGTCGACTTGGCATTTTGGGGTTCGTTTCCAAATCTTTCGGTTGATTTTAATCAGGTGTTTATTCAAGATTCTTATGAAAAATCAACGAATAAAGATACCCTCCTCTATTCTGACCGTATTCGACTCAAATTTAATCCAATGGATATTTGGGAAGAAAAATACGATGTCAAAAAAATTGAAGTTTCACCTGGAACTGTTAAATTAAAAATCAACGAAAAAGGGGAATCCAATTATGATATTCTAAAAGATACGAAAGATACAACTGCTTCAAAATTTGATTTAAATCTAAAAGAAGTTCTTTTTAATGACATTCGTTTTTCCTATAAAAATAAAGCAACAGCTCAAACGTATATTTCCGACATTACGGAACTTTCGCTGAATGGTGCTTTCAATGAAAAACAATTTGATTTGGCGAGTAACATCGACATGCAAATTAACCAAATCAAAAGTGGAAATGTTCCATTGATTTCAAACAAACGATCACATTTCAATATTAAGTTATCTGTCAATCAAGAAAATGGAACTGTAGAAATTCCAACGTGTACTATTTTTATTGCGAATTTACCTTTTGAATTTGCAGGGAAAATCACACCGAATGATTTGAAATTTAAATTGAAAGCGAATGAATTGGAATTGAAAGATTTTGCCAATAATTTTAAGCATTCTTCAATCGAAAACATTGATAAATTTGGAGGTTCGGGAACAGTGAACTTTGATGTAGACATGAATGGAAAAGTCGACACGGAAGAACCGCTAGAAGTTGTTTGTGATTTCGGTATTCAAAATGGTGCTTTAGTTGATCCGATTAAAAAATTAAAAATTAGCAATATTTCACTGAAAGGAAAATATTCAAACATCGGAGGAAAAGCCAAAGAATTTTTAAAATTGTCGCGTGTTTCTTTTAATACGCCTGGAGGACCTTTTTCTGGAAATGCTTTACTAACAAATTTCGATGCCCCAATTATCGATGGAAATGCAAGAGGTAACATCAATCTAAAAGTTGCGAATAGTTTATTTTCATTTCCAGGAGTTGAAAATATTGGTGGAAACATTCAATTAAATAGCCAATTTATCATTCAAGCATTGACGCAAGCAGATCAATCTTTAAAATACGATTTACAAACATGTGAAGGTGATATTGAATTGGACAATGTTGAACTTCAACTAAAAGACGACAAGCGAAACTTCAGAAATGTCAACGGGAACATTTATTTGCGAGATGATGAAGCAGGAATTGATAACGTTTCTTTGAAAGTTGGAAATTCTGACTTGAAAATTGATGGTGTTTTCAATCAAATCGTTGGTTTCTTAAGAAAAGAAGATAAAATCATTGCCAATTTGGATATCCAAAGTCGCTTTTTGAACGTTCAAGATTTGAGCTCTGAAACAAAACAAGAACAAATTTCAGATGGTCGAAACTGGATTTTACCTTCGAATGTTGACGGGAAAGTTTCTGTAAATATCAATGAATTAAAATACGAAAAACACATCTTTAAAGAATTGGTGAGTAACATTCAAATCAGCGATAAAATGATTTACTTTCCTGAGTTGAGTGTGAAAAATGCCAATGCTTTTATTAGAGGTGCGTTAACGATTGAAGAAAGAACTCCGGAAGTCTTTACGATCTCTACAAAAGCAACATCTGATAATGTAGAAATGAAACCATTATTCAAAGAATGGGACAACTTTCACCAAGATGTAATTACAGAAAATAATATATTCGGTAAAATTAGAGTTCTACTTGAATTTGAAGCTCCATTTGATTTAAGAGGAGGAATTATTGAGAAAGAAATAAAATCGAAAGTACAATTGAGAATCTCTGAAGGTCGTTTGAAAAATGTAATGGCTTTCAAATCGATTACTGAAAGTATGAAAGGTTCTTCTGCGAAATTCATCTTGAATAAAAACAACATCAATGAGTTTGAGAAAAAATTATTGGACTTAAAATTTGAGAATTTTGAAAACACATTCATTATCCGAAATGGCCGTTTAGAAATTCCTTCGATGGTTATTGAATCAAATGCGTTGGATGTAAAATTAGAAGGAACTCATGATTTCAATAATAACATCGATTACCGTTTTGCCTTCCGTTTCCGTGAGTTAAAACAACAAAAATCGGATGAAGAATTTGGAGAAGTTGTTGATGACGGAACGGGTGTGAAATTATTCGTACGTATGTTCGGAAACATGGATAATCCAACCGTTCAATGGGATGAATCTGCTAAAAAACAACAAGCGAAAGAGAACCGCGAAGCTGCAAAACAAGATGCAAAATCGATCTTAAAATCGGAGTTTGGTTTATTTAAAAACGACACAACTGTAAAAAACTTCAAGGCGATTGAAAAACCAAAAGAAGAATTAAAAATCGAATTCGGACCAGAAAAACCGGAAACTCAGAAACAAAAAGAGCCGAAAAAAGATTCCAAAATCAACAAGACACTTAATAAGTGGAAACAAGAGGCTGGGAAAGAGAAGAAAGAGGAGTTTGATGATTTTAATTA
>CANGHX010000203.1 GCA_947453715.1 Flavobacteriales bacterium
CCTTGGTTAGTTGGAATGCCTGCTGAAACTTCTCGTGCAGCTTGTTCGATGGTTTTCGGGGGTGTATTAGAGCGTTTACCTAATTTAAGAGTTTGTTTTTCTCACGCTGGAGGTTCATTTTTACCAACATTAGGAAGAATTGAGCATGGTTTTAATTGCAGACCAGATTTAGTTGCGATTGATAACCCAATTAATCCAAGAGAATACGTTGGTAAATTTTGGGTAGATTGTATTACACATGACATTGATGCATTGAAATACATACTAAAAATGCAAGGAAGTAAACGAGTTTGTTTCGGAACAGATTATCCTTTCCCATTGGGTGATTTAGAATTCGGAAAATTCATCGAAGAAAGCAATTTAAGCATTGAAGATCAAACAAATATTTTCTCAACTTCAACTTTAGAATGGTTGAATTTGGATAGAAAATTATTCTTATAATAAAAATGGTGTCTTCGACGAAGCAAAGACACCATTTTATTTTCTAAATTTTTAATTTTAATTATCCCAAGTCACTCTTGAAAAAATTGTGCTTTGAGGTACATTACCAGCATTCAAGTTTAATTCACTTTGTGGTGTTGGAAATCTTCTTGGAATCACTGATCCATTATTTGGAACAAGTGTTGGGAATCCTGTTCTTCTCCAGTCTGTAAACGTTTCATGCTCTAAAATCAAAGCAATATACTTTTGATTAATAATATGTTCCAAAGTAATATTACTAGCACCTGGATCAACTGAATTTTGAGCCAAATATGTTGTAATATCGGTTGAACTAACACCATCTCTTTGAAGTGCCAATGTAATACCATTTATATAATTCGTATAAGCACTCGCAGGTCCAGAAATTTGGAATTTACATTCAGCCATTATGAATTCTTGTTCGATTAAAGATGCAATCACATGACTTTTATTATCTGTGAAATACGTATTCGATTCATCAAAAGGTTGATTGTACATTGGCATACGAGGGTCATTGTATGTTGTCAATAATTCCGTAATTCTATTACCTAATGCTACTGATCCCCAATTCACATTGAATTGATTCATAGGATGTGCAAATGCACCACCACTATATGGATAAATCCAATCAGCTGTTAATCCACTATTGATTGCAGTTAAAGCATCTTGGTATTTTGAAGCATTGTTTTTAGCTAATCTTAAATTCGCTCTTGCTTCGATGAAATTTGTTAATCCAATCCATTTTGTGATATCACCACCATACATTAAATCATCTTCCGCTGGAACTTTTGAACCACCATTTGATTGATTTAAATCAGATCGAGCATCTGCTAATAAACTAAAAACAGTTGCGTATAATTCAGCTTGTGAATCATATTTTGGTTGAAGATTATCAAAACCTTTAAAAGCATCAGAGTATGGTGCTGCATCCCAGAAATCAGCTACAAATAATAAAGTATATGCCTCTAATGTTTTAGCAATACCATTATAATGATGATATCCATTTTCATTCGCAATAATTTTAAGATTATGAATTTCCATTAATACCTTTGTATAGATATTTGTTTCATATAAATCTTCAACATCTGAACCCACAAACTTATATTTTTCTAAGACTGTCCATTGTCTATCGATACCTGTTAATTGTTGATTCAAAATCGCAGAGAACCGAGCAGCATCTCCACCAAGTGAATAACTAATGGCTGTTTCAATTCCAGGTAGAATTACTTTTGGTTCAACCGAAAGCGGATTATTTGGATTTGTATTTACATCTCCAAAATATTTTTTACAAGCTGTTAAACTTAAAACAACTGCAAGTAAACTAAATAATATACTTTTTTTCATCTTTTTAAGTTTTATAATTTAATATTCAAACCAAATGTCATAGAACGAGTATTCGGCATGTTGAAATAATCTATCCCTTTTGCATTACTAGATGATCCTACTAAACTAGTTTCTGGATCAACGCCTGTATAAGGAGTAAATAACAATAAATTATTTCCAGTTAAGTAAACTCTAATCTCACTAATAACAACATTTTTGATTTTTTGAGAAGGGAAAGTATAAGCTAACGTTAAATTTCTTAATCTATATGTTGATGCATTTTGAACAAATGGAGAGGCAACATTTCCGAAACCACCACCATTTCCTTGGTACCAATTTTGATCTAAACCAACAGGAACTGTATTCACGTTTGTTGATGCGATTAAGTTTCCATTTGCATCATAATGTCCAGTAACACCATCAAAAACTTTAGATGTTTCTCCAACTTGATCTCTGTTTTCAGTGTTTTTAGACATACCAAAATACGTTAAAGCTCCTAATGTTCCATTCCACATTTGACCTCCAACTTTCATATCAATTAAGAAAGATAATGTGAAATTTTTGTATCTGAAATTATTTGTAATTCCTAGAATAAATTTAGGGTTTGGATTTCCAATTACTTTTAATTTTGGATCAGCAAGAGGATAGCCATAATTTGCACTGGAAGTATCATCATCAATTACCAATTTACCATCACTTGTACGGGCATAATCACCACCATATATTTGTCCAAATTGTTGACCTGGAATATGGTAAATTCCAGAACCTGAGAATCCACCAACAAACAACTGATCTAAACCATTTGCTAACTTGTCAACAATAGATTTATATTTTGTAAATGTTGTACCAATTGACCATTCAAATGATTTTTTACGAACGATAGTAGAATTTAACATTACATCAATACCATTTGTATGAATTTGACCACTATTCATTAAAACTTGAGAATATCCAGTTGTTCCTGAAACTGCAGCAGGAATAATTGCGTTAGAAGTTTGTCTGTGGTAGAATGCAAAATCTAAAACTAAACGTTTTTTCCAAAAACTTAAATTCGTACCAACTTCAAATTCATTCGATCTTTCAGGAACTAATTTTGCATTTCCTTGAGTATTACTTAAGCCAAAACTAGTTACACCATTGTAAGGGAATGAAATACCACCTGTTGAGTTCCAACCATCCGTAATGTTTTCTGTACCTGATAATTGCTCATAAACTGTACTTGTAGAATATGCACTTGTAGGTCCTTTCGCAACTTGTGCCCAAGACATTCTTACTTTACCAAAGTCAAGTAATTTTTTGCTTTTGATTAATTCAGAGAAGATAAAAGAACCAGAAATAGAAGGGTAGAAGAAGGCGATGTCTTTTAATTTATAATTTTGATTTGGTACAATAAATCTTGAGTCATAATCTTGTCTACCTGTTATAGTTAAATAGAACATTGAATTATAACCTAAATCAACATTTCCAAACATTGAAAATGATTTGTAACCTTCTTTAAAATTTGAAGAATTAATACTAGTAGCAGCACCTAAATTTCCGAAATTATCAAAAGCAAACGTTTTTCCAATTGTTGTTAATTGTGAAGAAGCAAAGCTAAATGTATTTACACCAACATTGTAAGAAAAATCTAATTTTTTATTTTTTGTTAAAGTACTTCCTCCCGAAAGAGTATAATAACGGTCCATTTGTTTCACATTGTAAACTTCGTTTGTTATTTTTCCAGCAGGATTTGCTCTTGATCCTATTGCAAAAACTTGTTGTCTTTTATCCGAATATGAATCTAAACCAATATTAGCACCTAATGTTGCCCATTTTGAAAATTTATATGAAAATTGAAAATTCCCCATGAAACGGTTTACATTATCTGTAAAAGGGTTTTTGTTTACGCTCCAAAAAGGATTATCGTAACCACCACCACCACGGTAATTTCTTTGAGAACCATCAGGCAATTGATAAGCAGTTGGATCGTTCCATGCATTTTTTATACCATTTGAATTGTCGAATGAAGCAGGTGTTCTTAACAATCCTAACATAATTCCAGATAAATTTGAACCTTGTTGAATTCTTTGTCCACCTGAATTAATATAATTTGCAGTACTTGCCACATTTAGTTTTTTATCAAAAAATGATAAATTCGAACCTAAACTAACATTTGTTTTTTCAAACTGATTTGTAGGAACTACTCCTGATTCCTTAACGTTAGCTACAGACAATCTCATACTAGCAGTTTCATTTCCTCCTGTAATTGAAAAGTTATTTTTTGTTGTAATTCCAGTTTTGAAGAAATTTCCTAAATTATCGTACGTATTAATTGGAGATTTAGCTGTTGGATCCGTATTTGGTACGATGTTTCCATTTTTATCATATGGATTATCTGAAGAACCATCATATGATAAATCACCTATTCTAGGTCCCCAACTTGTTGACTCTCCAGATTCTGGACCATAATATTGTGCAGTTTTAGTAAGAGTATCATATTCACCTTGAGCATATTTATTTTGTAACTCAGGTAATTTATTAACTTGAGATACAGTTATAGAAGAACCTGCAGAAACTGATAGTTTACCATCGTTTGCTTTTTTACTTTTTTTAGTGGTAATTACTACAACACCATTCGCACCATCAATACCATAGATTGCTGAAGCAGCTCCACCTTTAAGAACGGTAATAGATTCAATGTCATCAGGGTTGATATCAATTCCACGATTTGAGAAACCTACAGATTCCGTATTTCCAGGATCTTCGCCTCCCATTGAAGATTCGCTATTATTGATTTTTACTCCATCAATAACAAATAGTGCTTGATTATTTCCTGTTAAAGAAGTAAAACCTCTTAGTACAACACTAGAACTGCCTCCAGCAACACCTGAAGATTGAGTAATGTTTGCTCCTGCAACAACTCCATTTAAAGAATTGACAACGTTTGTTTGATTTGAATTTCGAATTGTTTCTGAATCGACAGTGGAAATGGCATAGCCTAATGCTTTTTCACTTCTTTTTACTCCCATTGCTGTTACAACGACAGTTTCTAATTGTTTTACATTTTTCATAGCGACATCGATTACGTTAGATAATCCAATTGCACTTTCAAATGTTTCGAATTCAATTTGACTAAACACCAAAGTGTCTTTGTCGGAATTGACTGTGATTGAGTATTTTCCATCTAAATCACTCATCGTTCCTAAGACCGTTCCTTTGATTTGAATTTTTACTCCTAAAATGGGTTGTTTGTCTGCGTCGGAGATGATTTTTCCGCTAATTTCTCTTTGTCCAAATGAGACTAGATAAAAAAGCACAAATACTCCTGTAACAAGAAATTTGTTGTTTTTCATAATTGTAGTTTAATAGTTTAACAGGGGCTAAATTAACAAAATTATAACAAACCCAACCTTAGCTTTTTAAAAAAACAACAAATATGTTCTGAAAAGCAAGTTTTACTAACAGAAAAAGCAGAGAAAATCTCTGCTTTAGAAAATATTTTACGGTTAAATTTAGACTAATTTCATTGCTTTTACCTTTCTCTTCAATAAAGGATTTGGCCTATAACGATCTTCGCCATATTCATCAAATAAGTTTTCTAATTTAGAAAGCACCCAATCTAATCCTAATTCGTCAGCCCATTGTAACAATCCTTTTGGATAATTCACACCTTTCATCATTGCCAAATCGATGTCTTCTCTTGAGGCAACATTTAAGAATAAAGCATCAAAAGCTTCATTGATTAACATGACGATGATTCGTTCAAATATTTCTTGACCGATTGCTTTGTCTTCGGTTGCTTTAGGTAATTCAACTCCTTCAGCATAATTGTAATATCCTCTACCTGATTTTCTTCCATAAAAACCTGCTTCTGAATGTCTTTTTTGTGTAAAAGACGGTTTGAATCTAGGATCGTAATAAAATGCAGAAAATACAGATTC
>CANGHX010000204.1 GCA_947453715.1 Flavobacteriales bacterium
AATATTTGTAGTCAAAATCCTGGTGAAGATTTCATGTTACCAAGTGAATCTGGAACTGGAGGTTGGTTTGCATTGTATACTGATCAAGGAATTCCATTAGAAGCAGTAAAATATGGACCGCAATGGCCTTACGGTACAGTTCCACCGTGTAAACCTCCAGGGAATATTGTACCAAATAACACTTCTTTAAAAACTCTTCAACAATTAACAAGTATGGGATTAGTAACAGCATTAAATAATGTTAATCCTTTCCCTGTTTCTACTGGTAAATCCTATTATAAAAATCCTGATGGCGGAACATGGCAAAACAACTCTTATTTACCAGAAGGTCCAACTTTAAGCTACGGAACTTGTAATGATCCTGCTAATTGTTTACAACCTCAATACAGTTGTAATGGGAGTATAACGATCAATATGACCTCAGGAAATCCACCATATTCTTATAATTGGAATGAACTACCAACAAACTCAACAAATACTGCGAATAATTTATGTGCTGGAGTTTATTCAATTATAGTTACTGATGCATCAAATGTTTCTCAATCAATTACAGTAACAGTTATTGATCAAAATTTCAATTTAAATGCTAATATTGTAAGTACAAGTTGCAACCAATCAAATGGAAGTATTCATTTAAATCCTGAAGGAAATGGACCATTTACATTTACTTGGATACCAAATGTTTCAAATTCAAATTTAGCAACTAATCTCAGTTCTGGTTCATATCATATTAACGTTTTTAATGGAAATTGTAATTCAGACACAACGATTACTATTCAGTCTACAAATGGTGTTAACACAAATATTAACTTAATCCCTGTAGACTGTATCTCTCAATTCGGAACAGCTATTGCGATCTCAACAGGTGGTATACTGCCATATTCAATTCTATGGAATACGAATGAATCGAATGACACCATTTCAGTTTCAGGACCAAATACTTATTCTGTAGAAGTTACAGATGCAACTGGTTGCATCGCTAGAGATACAATTCAAGTTTTAGCTCCCATTTTTCCTGTTGCTCATGCAGCGTCAAATTCACCTATTTGTGAAGGAAATACAATAAATTTATCTGCTTCAAACAGCAATATTCCAAATTCAATATTCGAATGGACTGGACCCAATTTTACTTCAAATCAACAAAATCCGATCTTATCAAATTCAACGAGTTTACATAGTGGTATTTATATTCTTAATGTAATAAATGGCAACTGTTCTTCAACAGATACTATTTCAGTAGTTGTTAATAATAAACCCATTGTGAATGCAACTACAAATTCTCCTATTTGTGAAGGAAATATAATAGAATTATTCGCTAACAACAATGAAAATAATACTAGTTATCATTGGGATGGCCCTTCTTCTTTTTATTCAATTTTACAAAATCCAACTATTAACAATTCAACTTTACTAATGAGTGGTAATTATATCATCACGGTTACATCAAATAATTGTATCAGTTTTGATTCAGTATATGTTGCAATTTTACCAAAACCAACTTCTGTGATAAATTCAAACTCACCTATTTGTGAAGGAAAAACAATTTCATTATTTTCTACTGTTGGAAATCTTCAAAATATTAATTACAACTGGACAGGACCAAACGAATTTTCATCAACACAACAAAATCCAACAATCGCTGATGCTTTGCTAAATATGAGTGGGATTTATTCATTAGTAACAACTTTAAATGGATGTAAAGACTCAACTAGTTTAAATCTAGAAGTTAACCAATTTCCTATCCTCAATTTCACCTCTAATATTATTGAAGGATGTCAACCATTAACTATTACTTTCACAAATAACACATCACCTAATACCACCTCAATTCAATGGGATTTTGGTGACGGTCAAGTATCAAATGAAAATTTTTATGTTGACCATACTTTTGATAATGCAGGGGATTTTAGTATTCAATTAATTGGTGCAAAAAATGGGTGTATAGACACCTTAAAATCAGCTAACTACATCCATATTCATCCAAATGCAAATGCTTTTTTTAACACAAATCAAGAAAGTGCAACTATAGAATCTCCAACTTTCCAATTCATAAATGAGTCTACAAATGCCACTGTATTTAACTGGACTTTTGAAAATAATTCATATTCACTTGAAGCAAACCCCTCTTATACATTCAAATCTGAACCAGGAATTTATGAAGTTATTTTAATAGCGAATAATCAATTCAATTGTCCAGACACTTTTGCATCGTCTATTCAAATTATTGAACCATTAGTTTTTTATATACCAAATACCTTTACACCTGATGGAGATCAATTTAATCAAGTTTTTAAACCAATATTTACTTCAGGTTTTGATAAAAAAAACTATACATTAACCATTTTTAATAGATGGGGGGAATTAATTTTTGAAACTAAAGACTATTCAGTTGGATGGGATGGAATGTATCATGGACTGGCTTCACAAGACGACACTTACATTTGGGATTTAATTTTTAAAGATGCTAATAATGATAAAAAATATCATTATTACGGTCATGTGAATTTATTGAAATAAAAAAAGGAGAAATCAAAATTGATTTCTCCTTTAAAATTACTAAAAAAAAGATTATTTCTGAATCATAATTTTTTGTTCCATTGGTTTGTTACCAACAAACATATTTACTAGATAGATACCATTTTTCAAATCTTCTGGTAAAGCAATCACTTCATGATTATCACCAATTTGAGCTTCACCCATTTTGTAAGTAAACACAGATTTACCAGATAAATCAACTAAATTGAAGTACATGTTTCCTGAAACTAATGAACTGAAATCCATTACTACAGCATTTTTATCTGCAGCATATCCAGCTGAGAAACTATTTGTATTTTGAGTTTGTTCTTCGATACCTGCACTTGATGCTGCTGCTGCAATAGTATGTTGAGATAAATATAAAATATCTCCACCTTGACCAGAACCATTTGTTTTCATTGAAGACACATAAAAAGTTACAGTTCCAACATTTGTAGCTGGAGCATGCCAAGTCCAATTCCATAATGCTGATCCTGAATTTGAAACGTGTGTTGCTCTACCACCTACGATATGTACACCTGCACCTGCTGCACCAGCAAGAGCTACAAAAGAACCTGCAGCTGTTGAACCTGTACCAACTTTTGCTGTAGATTGAAATCCTTTGTATGTTGGATTTGGACTCATAGATAAATTAACAGTATAAGATTGTCCTGGGGTATACGAAGTAACTGGAGTTGTTCCAGAAAGGAATATCATAGAGTTAATTGAAGTACCTGCCTGAGTTGATCCATGACAATTAAAACAATCTCCTTCACCTGGAGCACCCGATGCATTACCAACACCAACTCCATCTGGATAGGTGTGATGTTTTTCTAAATACTTCTCAACACTTTCATTTCCTGTTCTTTGGAAAGAAAGTACACCAACTGCCAAAACTAAAGCAGATACAATCATGTAATTTTTTTTCATAGTTTATTTTTTATTTGTTTATTTATTTACACTCGTTTGCGGAAGTGTAATCTTTTATTTAATAAATATTGGCTTAACAGCAAACCAAATCAATGCTGGAAAGAAATGAAGTGTTATTGCCAAGAATGGAAAATACATTGTAATTTCCTCATTGAAATCTAAAGGAAACTTATAACCAATCGGTCCCAAAATACTTGCAAAGGTTAAGATGGTAAATAAGAAATTAAAAATAATCTCACCGTATTTTGGCGTAACTTTCATTAATCCCCAAAATCCAATTGATGCTAATACACATCCAAACATACATGCTCCAATCAAATTAGTAGCATTCACAACTGGTGAAAAGTCTACAAATGTAATCTCTTTGTAAACTCCAGTAAATATAATAGATGCTACTCCTGATAAAATACCAGCAGTAACACCTACAAATAAAGATTTTTTAAACATCGTTTTATTTTTTAGTAACAGGAATATCAAATTCAATTTTCATCACATCTGGAACTGTTTCACTTTTGTGACCAACATGGAAATCCATTCTATTTACATTAAACGTTCCTGAAAATTTAGCTTTATCACCTCCATTTGCAACAACAATGTTTACTTTTGTTGGTTTACTAGTCCCTTTAATTTTTAAATCTCCAAAAACAGCATATCCTTTATCTGTCTTTTCAATTTTACTTGAAACATATTTAATTTCAGGAAATTTTTCAGCATTGAACCATTCTTCAATTTGTGCTTTCTTATTCATCATACCATTTCCAGTACTGATTGAAGATACATCAATAGAAAGATCAAACTTAGAACCTGCTAAATCTTTATCATCAAATTTAATTGTTCCTTTAAAATCTTTAAAAATACCAGATGGATCTTTACTAATGAATTTAATAGAATGGTTATCTGAAATTTTCCATTCTTGTGATGTCACAGACATATATGCTGAAGACATCAACAAAAGTCCTGTAACTAGCGGATAAAATACTCTTTTCATTTTCTTATTGTTTATTTGTTTGTTTTGTTTTAATTATTCAATTTTCCTTGAGAAATCCAACAGCTAAATTTTTGAACTGTTGTATCAGCTAATTTAGATGCAAATTTGGGCATTGTCCCACTTGCACCCATTGAAGCTAAAATTGAAGATGCATTATCTCTTATACTTGCATAAGCTGTTAAATCTGGAGGTGTTCCACCATTTCCATGACAACCAGCACAATTATTATTCATCATATCTGTAATTGTCGTAGAAAACTTTATTGTATCTGGACAATTTGGATCCGGAGCATTTGATGCAACTGGTACTGGAACTTTTTCTTTTGTACATGAAACAAGAATAACTCTTGATAAAACCAATCCAATTATTAGCATTAAAGGAATATTTTTTAGTATTTTTTTCATAGTAAAGTATTTATTTATTTCTTTAGTAGTTTTTTGTTTTGATATTACTCTTTCATGTATTTTCTTCCAATACAAAAACCAATCCTAAATTGACCTTTTGCCCAATTTGAATCTGTATAGTTAATAAATTGAGTTTCCCCAATACCCGCAGAATTTGTTAAAAACACTTTAAAATTATGACCAAAAGTCATCCAATCAACAGAAACAGATAATGAATTTTTGAAACCTGTTCTCATATTAAATTCATTGAAGTTATTATAATACTCAACTGAAATTGAAGTTTTTGTATTTACAAAATAAGTAACTGAACTTCCTAATGAAAAAAGTAAATTTTGATCATCAGCTGCAACATAATTTCTCCAAGTCATTGTTGGCATCACTGCTAAAGTCAATTTCTTTCCAAATTTTCTAGCGAAATTCAACTGAGCACTATATGCAAAACGATATAAATCATTCAATTTGCCTTTATTACTAAAATAAGCAACATCTGTAGCGATTGTAGATCTTTTCATATAAGTGTAAGTTGATGTACCCACTGCAGATAAAGAAATAGGCATTCCTTTTCTTTTTTGTCTTAAAATTCTATATTTTAAAAACCCATCGATTAAATCTTTATTTGGAGCAATTGCACCTCTACTTCGACCAACTCCGATCATAAAATTATCTGTAACACCATACTCAAAACCTAAACGGATATCAGTAGCATTATCAAGACCATATAATGTATTTATTCCTCCGGCAGAACCAGCTGCATCTCCAAATTTGTGTTCAACACGGAATTCTAAAGTACCTTTTCTTAATGTTTCAACTGAG
>CANGHX010000205.1 GCA_947453715.1 Flavobacteriales bacterium
TGGTACTATCTCATTTAACATATCACCTGATTTCTGAGCAATATCAACACTTCTTGCTGATACTTCATCAATTTCTGATGCCGCCATCTGACTTCTTTCTGCTAGTTTTCGAACTTCTGCTGCAACAACCGAAAACCCTCTTCCGTGTTCCCCTGCCCTTGCCGCTTCGACTGCTGCATTAAGCGCTAACAAATTTGTTTGTCTTGAAATCTCACCAATGATAGAAATTTTTGATGCGATCAATTTCATTGAATGAACTGTTTCAGAAACGGCATCTTTGCTCTGCGAAATATCAACTGCAGCTTTTGTCGAAATTTTTTCAGTTTGTCTTGAATTACTTGTATTTTGTTGGATATTAGCTGTCATCTGTTCCATTGATGAAGAAATTTGTTCTACAGAACTCGCTTGACCTGTTGCCCCTTCTGATAATTGTTGTGCTGAAAAAGACATTTGATTCCCTGCATCAGCGATACTGTTGGCATTCGAAATCACTTTTGAAATTAAATCGTTTAAAACATGAATGGTTTTATTCAATGCATCTCCCATTTCTTTTAATTCATTTTTAGAATCGATTGAATAATATTGTGTCAAATCACCTTCAGCCAAGGCACTAATAACTCTATTAACTTCTTGAGTAGCTTGATGCGTCTCGATTTGAGCTTCTTTTTGGGCAATCAAAATATCAATCGTTTGATTCAATGAGTCCCCCATTTCTTTCAATTCATTCAATACATTTATACTAAATTTTTGAGAATAATCTCCGTTAGATATCGCTTTTAAAACACGTGTAATTTCTTGTGAAGCTTTCTTCGTTTCTTCAGCAGCAATTGAAGATTCAGTAACATCCGTTGCAACTTTAATAATTTTCACGATACGACCCATTTCATCCTTTATTGGCGAATAGACAGCTTGTAGCCATTTGTTTTGACCTGAGCGTGTGATAAATTTATATACATCTTGTTTAGAAGCGCCTGTTGCCAATTCTTCCCAAAACTGAATGTATTCAATCGAGTTTACAACTTTTGGATCAACAAATAAACGATGGTGTTTGTTTTCAATTTCTTGCATTGAATATTCCATCATTTTCAAGAAATTATCATTTGCAGATAAAATAGTTCCTTTCGTGTCAAATTCAATATAAGCTAAAGTTGAATTAATCGCATTCACAATTCCTTGTGCTGCATATCGCTCATATGTTTCCTCAGTTACATCGTAACGAATACCAATATATTTTACAGGTTTTCCATTTTCACCTAAAACTGGACCTATTGCTGCATTTACATAGTAAGGAGTTCCATCTTTCTTTTTGTTTTTAACTGGAGCGTTAAAGATTTCTCCACGTCCAATTGTTTGCCATAAAGCCTTAAATGCTTCTTTCGGCATATCTTCATGACGAACTATATTATGATTTTGCCCTATTAACTCCTCACGTTTATACTGAGCAACTTCACAAAACTTATCATTTACACTAGTAATATAACCTTTTAAATCAGTTTCAGAAACAATACACATTTGATTGATCAAACCCATCTTAGCATCCATCTCTTTTTCAATTAATTTCGCTTTAGAATTTTCATCAATCAAATATTTTTGTAAAATTTCTAATTGCTGTATTATTTCATTCGTAGAATTTGACTTTATTTCTACATCAAATAATCCATTTGAAAACGATTGAATAATCTTTGTTGATTCATCTAATTCTAAACGCAATTTCTGAATTTCATCTAGTAATAAATCCGAACGCCCCCCCTCATAAACAATTGATTTTGAAAATTTTCCTTTAAAAAAATCGCTCAAAGTAAGAAATGTCTTTTGTTCTTTATTTCCGAATAAATTTTGAAATAAACCCATAATAATTCAAGATTAAATTTTTCACCAAATAGTAAATTAAAATTAGAGTAAAAGAGTTTATTTTTTTATGACATTAATCAGTTTTTACAAGAATAAATATTCTAAAATGTAGCGTTAAATCGTTTGGTTATAAAATTGATTTAGTAGATTTTTTAGAATTTTTAGATTCAAAACAGAGTAATTAAAAAAATAATATTATATTTATTACAAACAATAATTAAAGCTTGCTAGTCTTATTGATTATTGAAACTATTTGCATGAAAAAACTGAGTAAATATCTACTTTTTTTAATTCTAGTTCTATCTAGTAAATTTGCTTATTCTCAATCCTTTAATTATAAAGAGAATGCTGTGTATGTCTTCAATTTTGTAAAGTACACTCAATGGCCAGAATCAAAAACAACAATTACAGTTGGAGTTTTAGGAAACTCTCCGATCGAGGGTGAATTAAAAACATTACTTTCTAAAAAAGGTGCTCAATATGTTGTCAAACATATCACTATTTCAGATGTAAAAAATGTTGATGTTATTATTGTTTCTGAAAATTCTTCTAAAAGTTTAAAAGAAATTCAAAAAGCTACTGAAAAATTACCCATTTTAATAATTACTGAAAAACCAGATTTAAATTATTCAGGAGCATGTATTTCGCTGTTCATGGATGAAGATGAAAATTATAAAACAAAATATCAAATCAGCCCTTTCAATTTGAGATCAAGAAAATTAATTGTTTCTCAACAGTTATTAAGTAACGCCGAATTAGTTCGATAGCCTATGAAGAATTATACATACATATCGTTTTTACTATTTATTTTCTTTTCAATGAATAGTTATTCTCAGGATACAACTAAATTAATTATTCCTGATACAACTGATTTTTCTACTATGAGTTTAGAGGATCTAATTAAATTAAAGTCGACTTATAAATCCACTGAATTAGAAAAATTAATTAATCAATCAATTGAAGTTGCATCCAGAAAACCATTGTCTCTAAAAAAGAGTCCTTCGATAATATCTGTAATTTCTTCAGATGAAATTCTTAAAAGCGGAGCTCGTGACTTGATCGATGTTTTAAATTTGGTACCTGGCATACAATTTAATGTTGATGTAAGTGGTTCTATAGGCATTTCTATTAGAGGATTGTGGGCACAAGAAGGAAAAGTCTTGATTTTATATGATGGACAAGAAATGAATGAAATTGATTATGGAAGTTTACAATTTGCGCAGCAGTACCCAATTAATCAAATCAAAAAAATTGAAATTATCAGAGGTCCTGGATCAGCTTCATACGGTGGATTTGCAGAATATGCGGTAATTAATATTATTACTTTTTCAGGAGACGAATTAAATGGTTTACATATTAACTCAACTATTGGACAAACATCAACTGTAATGAGTCAACAAAATTTAAATATCTCATATGGAAGAAAGATTAAAGACTTTAACTATTCATTTTCAGGTTTTGTTTCAAGAGGTAATAGAAGTAATTTGAAATATACAGATATTTATGGTAGTTCTTATGACATGAGTTATAATTCAGGATTAAGCGCTGTAGACCTAAACTTAGGTGTTTCATACAAAGGATTATCATTAAGGATAATTAAAAATAATTTATATCTGAAACAAAGGGATATGTTTTCAGAAATATTATCGAAAGCATACAATCAAAATTTCATAAGTAATAGTTTTGAATTGAAATATCAAAAACAATTAACTAACAAATTTCAACTTCAAATAAAAGGTAATTACAAAAATGGTTTACCTTGGTATACGCCTAAAGTTATGGATTCGACAAGTGGATATTATGACTATAGAGTATACACTGAAAGAATAAAAGGAAGTATACTCGGTAATTGGGACATAAATAGGGTGTTAAATGTAACTTTTGGTTTTGAAAGTTATATTGACAATGCCAAAAAGCTAGACAACTTAAAATTTAGAAAAGATTCAACTTTAAGTGTTCAATATGTAAACTACGCCCCTTTTATTCAAACATTAATAAAAACAAGATTTGCTAATATTACAGCTGGTTTAAGATATGATATGAATAATTCATACGGACAATCATTAAATCCTAGATTGGGGATTACTAAAAAAATCGGAAAGTTTAATTTGAAAGCTTTATTAGCTAATTCGTTTAGAGCTCCATGTATCGAAAATATACAAGGTAGTTTAAATGGGAATATTAAACCAGAAAAAACACATACATATGAGTTTGAAGTTGCCTATCAATTTAGAAGAAATATGTTTTTTACTTTAAATGTTTTTGAAATCGAAACAAAAAATTCAATTAGATATTTTTACAGCTTTGATTCTATTGCAAATAGAGTTGTTGAAGGATATACAAATGCAACATCTTTGAATGAAAATGTCGGTTTAGAATTTGAATACAAATATAAATCAGAGAAAGGATATATTAGCTTATGTTACTCTTACTATGATGCTTTAAATTCAAGTACTGCATTGATAAATAATACATCCGTGATCGGAAATGCAAATCATAAATTAACCTTAAATAGTAGCTTGAATTTGAGTAACCATTTCTATATTTCACCTTCATTTAGTTATTTAAGTGAGAGATATGGTTATTCTAGTTTAGATTCAAACGGTGACGGCATAATTTCAAAGTATCCTTCTCAATTTCAATTAAATATAAATATTGGAGCTACAGAATTAATTAAAGGATTGAATATTAATTTTGGAGTTTACAATTTAACGAATCAACGAATTCAATACATTCAAACATATTCGGGCTATCATAATCCACTTCCTGGTATGGGGAGAGAATTTATTTTAAAAGTTTCTTATTTAATTCATCATAAAAAATGAAGCTTAAAAAAATAAATATAACTCAAAAATTAACTTCAACTTATCTAGCAATCATTGTTGCTGCAATCATAAGTGGTTTGTTTTGTTTGTATACCATTTTTCGTTATCAAGATGTCGATAAAGAAATGATGAATGAAAATATGCCTTGCATTGAAGCTGTTAAACAATTACAAGTCACTTCAAAAGAAACAAATAAATTAATCAAAAATTGGGTATATCTTTCAAATCAGAACGACAAAGATCTTGCAAGTCAAATCATTAAAAATGAATTTAAAGAGAAATCTAAAAATTTAGAAAATCTTTTAACAGAAATAACTGACAAAACAAGTCGCACTGAAATACAGAACATACTTTTTAAGAATAAAAAAATCATTGGAGACTTCTCTAAATTGGAGAACATATTAAGTTCTATAGATGCTTTTTTTGATGAAAAAACCGTTGATAAAGCAGTTAATCTTTATGAAAATAATATCAATAATGATTTTAATCAAAATGACTCAAAATATGGACAACTATTAAAATTAAAGTTAGAGCGACAAAAAGCGATTTTCATTGAAAAAGATGATTTAATAAATTACCTAACAATAATTGTATTTATTGCTGTCATTACTATCTTATTAATAAGTTTAACTTCGATATTTTATACAAAAAAGAATATCTCTGTACCATTAATTCAGTTAAAAGAAATTATTTCGAATGTAAGTCTTGGTGAAATCGCCGAAATTCAATTTAATAATCATTCAGATGAAATAGCTGATATGCAAAATGCGCTAAATGGAATGATTTACAGTTTAAAAGAAAAGGTTGTTTTCGCTAACGCTATCGGACAAGCCGATTATTCAAAAAACATTCATTTGCTTTCAGATAAAGATCAATTAGGAAAA
>CANGHX010000206.1 GCA_947453715.1 Flavobacteriales bacterium
CAAAAGGTATTAAGGGCATTTATGATTCAAAATTTGATTATTCAAGATTGATTATTGATTTATCACAAGATGTAGGTATAAAAACAATTGGAAAACTAAATTGGTTAATTCATTATGGACAGACAATCGGTAATGTTCCGCTATTTCTTCAACAAGCTGCAATAGGAACAGGTGGCAATGGTAATTTATCAATCAAAAACACCTTTGAAACAATGCTACCATCTACTTATTTTTCAAAACAACAAGTGAATTTATTTACGCGGTTTACATTTCGAGCTATGAAGACTAATTTAAAATTCACAAAACCTCAATTTGGATTTCACAACGCAATTGGATATGGGTATTTTACAAATTCAGCAGAACATTCAGTAAGTTTCTCAACGTTATCGAAAGGATATTGTGAAGCAGGAATGATTCTCGATGGAATTTTCGTTTCAGGATTCTCCAGAATTGGAATGGGTGTTTTTTATAAATATGGCGCATATACAAGTCCATATGTTAAAGAAAATCTAATGTACAAAGTGAGTGTTTCGATTCAACTTTAACGAATCTTTGCTACAAATCCAGACAATTCATGAATGTTACCAGTACTTTCACAAGATTCATAGATTAAATAATACGTATAGATACCATCTGGGACTAAAGTACCTTTATACGTACCATCCCAAAAATCATATTGATCTTTTGTTTCAAAAATAATTTCACCCCAGCGGTTATAGATTTTAAAACCCCAAGAGTTTGCGGGTAGGTATGTTACTATTTTAAATTCATTATTGTATTCATCTCCATCAGGAGTAAATGTATTTGGAATGTACACTGTATAAGGTAAAATGGTTATTTGTAAAGAACTTGAATCTACACATAAAAATTCATTCGTTACGTATTGCATTGGATAGAACATACCATCCTCCTTAAAAGTATAACTTGGATTTTGAACTGTCGTACCTTCAACATTATCAAACATATAAAAATAAGTCAACCCTCCGACAGATTGATCTGTAAATTGAACTGTGGAATGGCAAATATCGGTTTCTATTTTATCAACTAAAAACTTAGAAACAGGACTTGGATGAACCTGCACAATATCATATTTCGTTAAATAAAATGTATCCACACAACCGATATCAGCATGAATCGTTAAACTAACATCGTACGTTCCAACATTGTAATAAGTATAAATTGGATTTGCAGCTGTTGATGTTCCTCCGTCACCAAAAGTCCAACTGTAATTTAAATCAGTTACATAATTACACAATTCATCAAAATGAGCAGTAAATGGCACACATTGAAGACCTGGCTCCAACATAAAATCAATAGTTGGTTCAGGATAAATATAGATTGAAGATGTATAAGAATCAATGCAATTCGCGTAATTTCCCGTTAATGTTATTGGAATAACACCTGATTGATTAAAGTGAATATTGGACACATCAAGAGTATTGGCTGTTTGAGTAGATGCAGAATTTCCAAAATTCCAAGAATATGTGGTCGTGGGTGATCCAACCATCGTTCCATCAAAATTAAAACTATTTCCAGTTATACAAACTGAATCATTAGAGGTAAAGGAGACGTCAAGTATTTCATTCATAATTAACGTTCGATAACTTGTATCTATACATGCTCCATTTGAACCTGCAATTAACTGTACAGTATAGGTTCCTGGTGTAGGATAAGAATATGTTGGTGCAATTTCTGTACTAATATCAGTAGTTACACTATTCACTCCAAAATCCCAAGAATATTGATCACATCCGGTTGAAGAATTAATAAAAGTTGTTGTTAATCCTTCGCATAAATAATTTGGTGGAGGAGAAAAATTAACATTTGGAAAAGGGTAAATATAAATGGAATCTGTATAACCTGTAAAACAAGTACCAATTGTTGAATTTAATGTAACTGTAATAAAACCAGAAGTATCAAAAACAACATTATTTACATCTAAAGTTGTCATATTTTGTAGTGAGGCATGAGGGCCAAAATCCCAGATATAAGATGCATTGTTTGTGCCAATAACTGAACCATCAAAATTGAAACTATTACCCAAAATACATAGTGAATCATTCGATGTAAAAGTTACAGCCAATTCTTCATTTACAATCATTGTTTGAAAAGCAGTGTCCGTGCAAGGCCATCCTGGATTTACAACCAGCGTTGCAATATAAGTTCCTGGTGTAGGATAAGTATAGGTTGGTTCAAAAACAGTACTAACATCTGTTGAAATATTTGGAACCCCAAAATCCCATGAATAATTTGTCCCTCCGTATGAATTATTATCAAAAGTAACCGTCAAACCTTGGCAATAAGAAACAAAATAATCCATATCTACCTGTAGAGGAATAGTTGCTTGCATTGAAATATTGCAACTGATTACTTTGAATAAAAAATCTCTTACGGTCTGACCTATTAGAACTCCATTTCGATATTCTTGAACGCGAATTCCTACAACGAAAAGTCCTTGTAAATAGGGCTGTGCAGTTAACACACCAGTAGAAGGGTTGATACTTATCGTTGCTCCTGGTCCTAATGGATTCGCACTTGAAAATCCACTAGCATACTGAACTAAACCATAGCCTGGTGGCGGAATAGTAGTTGGCATAGGTTGAGCTGATGATGCACCTTCAAATGGTGTAACTAGTGAATAAACTAATTGATCTCCATCAGGATCAGATGCGTAATGATTAAAAATTAATTGGTCGTTATTACAGATCACAATTGGAGGATAATTCACAAAATGCGGACTACTATTAGCAGTAAAAGGAGTGTCAGAACCTGGAATATGAGTTGTCAATGTTAATCCGGTATCTTCTGGTGCAATTAAATTCGAAACATTTGGTCCACGGCAACACCGCTGATAGGAAGCTGTATAACCTCCTGGTGTTGGAGGAAGATTTACAGTTACAGAATAAGTTGCTTTTTCAACACAAATACCGCCTGGCGCAGTGACACAAGGATTATTAAATACAATTGGAACATTTACACTACCAGGAAACGGTATATTAAGCGTTTGTATTTCAACATTTGAAGAATTGTAAATTGTTAAATGCAACGGATCATCGTATGCCGCACCAGTTGAATAACAATCTCTATAGAGTGTTACATTGATTTGATAGTTATTGTTACCCAGATAATTATAATAGATATCTCCTCCAACAATATGCGATGCATAAATTGTTTGGCAAAAAAGGAAAAGAAATACAAATATTATAAATCTCATTAGCAATAACTCAAACGTAAAGATAAGGTAAAAGTTGCAGAATTATAAATTTTATGAAAATATTAACATTCTTATCTTATTGATTTTAAAAACATTGAGAAAAATCTAGTAAATCAGTTTTGTATTGAAAATCATAGGCCTGTTGAGATTTTTCATTATCAATTTTTTTATTTTTAGAACTTCCTTTTAGGAATGCTGGGTTAGCTAATTTAAAATATTTTGCAGCTGCTAAATAATATTCTTCTCTTGTTGGATGAGATGGATGACACACATTAACAATATCGCCAAATTTTTGCTCTTGGATTAACAATTCAATAAATGCAATCACATCATTTAAATGAACTAAATTAATGGGCGAATCACCATTTGGAATATCAATTCTACCTTGAAGCTGTTTAATTGGATGTCTATTTGGACCTATCAATCCTGCTAATCTAAGAATAGTTAATCGTTGATTTATAGAATTAGAAATTGTTTGTTCTATTTGAACATTTGAATTAGTTAATTCTGTTCCTTTAAATTGATAATCTTCATTGGCTAATGCCAATTTTTCAGGATAAACTCCTGTCGAACTGATTAGAATTATTTCGGTTGATGAAGATAATTTTTGAAGGAAATCAGTTACAGTTCCTAAATTTTTAAAGACATGAGAAGCTGGAATTGCAATTATACAAACATCAGCTTTCAAACTTTGTTCAATCAAATTATCAGGACTGTTTGACTCCAATGACCATTTGATAGCTTTTAATTCATTAGATGCATTTATTGATTCAATTTTATCATCTGAAGTAGAAGTTCCAATCACATTTAACCCTTTTTTAATCAATGATTTTGCAAGCGGCAATCCCAACCAGCCCAATCCAAGAATTGTAATATTTTTCATCAAATGAATTTTGTCAATTTATATAGAACAAATTAAACCAGAATTTATGAATTTCTTTGAATAAAGTTACCTTTGTTTTAACTTTATAAAAATGGCGTTATGATGAATTATTCAAGATTATTTGTTCGTTTTAATTGGATTACACTTGTGCTCATCTTTTTAGTTGTTGTTGCAGGAAGTTTTGTAAGAATTACAGGTAGCGGAATGGGTTGTCCAGATTGGCCAAAATGTTTTGGGAAATGGGTTCCACCAACTCAAAAAAGTCAACTTCCATCAAATTATAAAGAGATTTACGCTGAAAAAAGAGGGAAGAAAATAGAAAAATTTTCAAAATTACTTCGCTCAATTGGAATGGCGGATGTTGCTGATAAAATCAAAGAGGATAAATCAATCTTAATCGAACAAAGTTTTAATGCTCGAAAAACATGGACGGAATACGCCAATAGATTGGTTGGTTTTTTAGCTGGAAATGCCGTTTTAGTTGTTTTATTATGGATATTATTTAAATATAGAAAACGAAAATTAGTCTTATTAGCAATCGCCAACTTGATCTTTTTAGGTTTTGAAGCTTGGTTTGGTTCTATTGTCGTAGCAACAAATTTAGTTCCGTGGACAATCACAGTACATTTATTTTTCGCACTCTTGATTATTGCTTTACAACTTTTAATCATTCACGAAATAAGTCCGATTCAAAGTACTAAAATTCATATTAGTCGTTCTTTAAAATTATTGATTGTGTTTTGTTTTGTCATCACCTTTATCCAAATGTTTTTGGGAACGCAAGTAAGAGAAAGTATCGATGAATTAACGAAACAAGGATATAGTAGAGCTGTGTGGATTGAAAAATTAGGACTTCCGTTCTTTATTCACCGTAGTTTTTCATGGTTAGTATTAATTATCCTTTCATTTATTGCTTGGAAAAACGAGAAAGAAAACAAATATTGGATTATTCGCACTTCTTTCATCCTTCTAATGTTGGAATTAATCACAGGGATTTTATTAGCCTATGCAAACATGCCTGGGTTAGTTCAAACAAGTCACTTGATTTTTGCAACAATCATTTTAGGAACGTTGGGTATGGCATCACTACGAATGAGCTCTGTAACAAAAGTTGCATGAGTAAATTAATTAATGACCTAATTTTGGCTCTATGCATATAATTGGATTTATTGTCACAATATTCATAGGCGTAATTTTAGGCTTAGTTGGTGGCGGAGGCTCTATTTTAACCTTACCTGTTGTTCATTATTTTTTTGGTATATCAATGACACAAGCAGCTGTTTATTCCCTTTTTATAGTTGGGATGTCAGCTTCGATAGGTGTTTTCAAACGAATTAAAACGAGAGATTTCGAATTAAAAGAGGCAATCATTTTTGTGATTCCAAGTACTTTAGTTGCATTTACAATGCGTTTATGGGTAATGCCCTTGATTCCCGTTCAATTTAATCTTTTTGGAATGG
>CANGHX010000207.1 GCA_947453715.1 Flavobacteriales bacterium
ATTAAAAGTGTATTGCTCTACCAACTGAGCTACGGAATCTGATATTAATTGTACTTCTTTTTAAACAAAAAAGCTTCGAATTTCTTCGAAGCTTTGTGATCCCGCTGGGATTCGAACCCAGGACCCATACATTAAAAGTGTATTGCTCTACCAACTGAGCTACGGAATCTAATATTTACTTCATTTACTATACCGCCGTTGCGAATACGCGTGCAAAGATAGGTACATTATTTAAATCTGCAAGTGTTTGAAACATCTTTTTTTGTTTTTTTTAACTTAACAAATATATAACATTGAAAATCAACAATTAATATCTAGTAAACATTTTAAGTTATTTCACATATTTTCAACTAAACACTGGTATTTCATTTACAAAAGTAGGTTTCCCTACTTTTGTGAAAATATTTAATCAGATTTTAGATCTCAAAGAAGTCCATCCTCCCCCATTCTCAACTTGATTAAAACCATTCGATTTTAATATTGCTTTTGCAGATCCACTTCTCATTCCTGAAGCGCAACAAGTGATAACCGGTTTGTCTTTTTTTAATTTATTCATTGTATGGTTCAATGATTGTAAAGGCATATTAATTGAACCCTTAATATGTCCTGAGTTATATTCCGCTGGTGTTCTCACATCAACAATAACAGCTCCATTCTGCATCAATTCTTTAAAATCCACAGATTTAATCCCTAATAAATTACTTAAAAATCCCATATATATTTTTCTTAATAATTACCGTTAACATCTAACCATGAACCACCATTCTCACAATCAATTCCCATACTTTTTAAGTAATGAGTCGCTTGACCACTTCTTCCTCCACTAGCACAACATAAAATCAATGGTTGTGATAATGCTTTTAACTCTTCAATTCTTTCTTGAATTTCATTTAAAGGAATATTCAAAGAGTTTGCTACATGTCCACCTGAATATTCAGATCTTGTTCTTACATCTACTATTGTCATAACGTTTATTTTTATTGACAAAGTTAAATTCAAAAAAGATTCTGTTTTGTAGCTTAAGTTACACTTTAAAAAAACGAGGTAAAGATTTAACTCTACCTCGAACCTTTTACAATTTAGTTATTTATTAGAAAATATTCTTCTGAGCTAAATATTCATCTAATGCTGTTATGTCTGCATAGAGCACTTCTCTCGCTTTACTTCCTTGGAATGGACCAATTATATTAAACCCTTCCAATTGATCAACGATACGGCCTGCCCTATTGTAACCTAATTTCAATTTACGTTGTAATAAACTTGCTGAACCTTGTTGGTGCATTACAACAATTCTCGCTGCATCTGCAAACATTGGATCCAATTCGTTAGTATCAAAATCTCCACCAGCTTCTGCTCCTTCACCAACATATTCTGGTAATAACAATGCTTCAGGATAAGCTCTTTGGTTTCCTATGAATTCACAAATCGCCTCAACTTCAGGCGTATCCACAAATCCACATTGAATACGAACCAATTCGGAACCACTCATGATCAACATATCTCCACGACCAATCAATTGATCTGCACCTGAACCATCCAAAATTGTTCTAGAATCGATTTTAGACAATACTCTAAACGCAATACGTGCCGGGAAATTGGCTTTAATCATACCTGTAATTACGTTTACAGAAGGTCTTTGAGTTGCTACAATTAAATGAATACCAACCGCACGAGCCAACTGTGCAATACGAGCAATCGGATGTTCAATTTCTTTTCCAGCTGTCATAATTAAATCAGCAAACTCATCAATCAACACCACAATGTATGGCATGTATCTATGTCCCTTTTCTGGATTTAATTTACGTGCTATAAACTTCGTATTGTATTCTTTAATCGTTCTAACTTGAGCTTGTTTCAATAATTCATAACGATCATCCATTTCGATACACAATGAATTCATCGTGTTAACCACTTTAGACGTATCTGTTATAATTGCATCTCCTTCACCTGGAAGTTTCGCTAAGAAATGTCTTTCAATTCGATTAAACAAAGTCAACTCTACTTTCTTCGGATCGACCAATACAAATTTAACCTGCGCTGGATGTTTCTTATATAGAATAGAAACCAAAATTGCATTCAAACCTACTGATTTACCTTGACCTGTTGCCCCTGCAACTAATAAGTGAGGCATTTTCGTTAAGTCGAACATGTATGTTTCATTCGTAATCGTTTTACCAATTACAACTGGCAATTCATAATCACAATTTTGGAATTTTTCTGAAGCAATCAATGAACGCATTGGTACCATTTCTGGATTACTGTTTGGTACTTCAATACCAATTGTTCCTTTACCTGGAATTGGTGCAATAATTCGAATTCCGAGTGCACTTAAACTTAAAGCGATATCATCTTCTAAGTTTTTAATTTTAGAAATACGAACACCTGGCGCTGGAACTATTTCATAAAGTGTAACCGTTGGACCAACCGTAGCTTTAATTTTAGCAATATCTATTTTATAATGAGAAAGTGTTTCAACAATTTTATTTTTATTGTCCTCAAGTTCTTGTTTATTGATATTGATACCAACTTTACCGAAATCTTTTAATAAATCAATCGGAGGTAATACATAACTTGCTAAATCTAATGTTGGATCATAATCTCCGTATTCTGTTCTTAAATCATCCAATTCATCTTCTGATAGTTGAGCTTCTACGGGAGCTACAGAAATAGAGAAATCTTCAGAATCCGAAATAGAATCCTCTAAAAGTGGTTCTGACAAAGCATTTTCTGGAACATTGATTTCAAAATCACTTTCAAACGGAACTTCTTTTTTAGTTTCCGGTTGTTTAATCGTTATTTCTAATTCTGAATCACTTAAGTCGTCTTCATCCTCATCTTCTTCTATATCGTCATCATCGAAGAAGATTTGTGCTTTCGTTTCTTTTTTAATTTCATTGTCTTTAATTGTATTTACAACATTAAAATCAGTAGGATTTACAGTGTGAGAAGTTCTGATGACGTTATCTTCATTTGCTAATTCAACTTCGTTTTTACCAAATAAACGGTTAAAATATTCAGAAAAATTAGGATTAAAAAGAATTACAATCACTAGATAAAGTAACGCTAAAAACAAAACAAATGCCCCAAAACCGCCAACATTTAAACTCAACCAATTGTTAATATGAAAACCAAAAGAACCACCTAAATAATTCACCTGATTTGCGAAAAACCCTAAAAATAAAGAAGACCAAACCATAAACAATATGGTGATTGAATACGATCTTCTAATCGGCAATAGAACGATATTAAAAACAATTTTAACGCCTGAAATAAAGATTAAAAATGGAATACCAAAAGATGAAATACCAAACCATCTGTAGATTAAAAGATGAGAAGTCCATGCACCAAATTTTCCTAGCCAGTTAGAAACAGGCTCTTCGCTACCATCAAATAAAAATTCAAATAATCCTTTCTCTAAAACTCTATCTTGATCTACTTTCCATGTGAAAAGATAAGATAAACATGCTAAAAACGTGTAAAATGAAAGCAATACTAAGCCCACACCGATTGATGTTCTTACTTTTTTCTTATCAAATCTATCCGAAAGATTACCAATAGGATTTTTAATTGAAACAGGCTTTTTAGATTTCTTATCTACCTTTTTTTCAACTACTTCCTCTTCGTTATCTTCTTTTCTTCTATATTCGTTCTCTTGTGCCATATTTTGGAATATCCTACGAAGATAACGAAGATACCCAGTCGCCATTTTACTTATTTTATTATCTATAAACACTGAAGTGTTGATTTTGTTGAAATCAGATTGAATTAAGAAAATAGTATGAAACTAAAGTTTTTTATTTTCAGTAAACTGATATTAATTAAAATATTAAAAAAGAAAAATTAGATATAAATAGAATTTGAATTCTCAAATATGACCTAGGAAAATAGTGATTCTTGTAAGGTTTAAAATACGTTAAACAAATTAGGAAGCTACGAAATGCTAATGCAGTAGATCACCTAATTTGTAGTGTGTTAAACCTGGAAAGGATTAATATTTTCAAAGTCTTGAACTTTTTTTTGGTTCTTTCTTTTGGTTCAAGCCAAAAAAAAGAACGTTTAATAATTTTAAAAGAAAAATGAAAAATAAGATTTTACTACATAAAATCTTATTTTTGCACTATGCGTATTGATATACTTACAGTTCTTCCAGAATTATTAGAAAGTCCATTTGCAGCTTCTATCATGAAGCGTGCTCAAGATAAAGGATTGGTTGAAATTCACACCCATAACATCCGTGATTATTCGACAAATAAACACCGAAATGTAGATGACTACCAATATGGTGGAGGTGCAGGAATGGTGATGTCGATTGAACCAATTGCAGCAGCGATTGAAAAGTTGAAAAGCGAGAGAACATATGATGAAATCATCTATATGTCTCCAGACGGTGAATTATTAGAACAACCTTTATGTAATTCATTATCACTTAAAGGAAATTTAATGATTCTTTGCGGTCATTATAAAGGTGTAGACGAGCGAATTCGCGAACATTATATCACAAAAGAAATTTCAATAGGATCCTATGTTTTGTCAGGAGGAGAATTAGCAGCTGCAATCGTTGTAGATAGTGTTGTTCGTTTGATTCCAGGCGTTTTAAATGACGAAACTTCTGCGTTAACAGATTGTTTCCAAGATGGATTATTATCTCCTCCAGTTTATACTCGTCCTCCTGAATATAACGGATGGAAAGTTCCTGAAATATTATTATCCGGAGATTCAGCAAAAATTGATCAATGGAGAGAAGATCAAGCAATTGAACGAACAAAATTAAAACGACCAGATTTACTAAAATAGTACCAATAAAAAAAATGAATACTTTAGAAAAATCAATTGAAACATTAAAAGCTGGCGGTATTATCCTTTACCCTACTGACACTATATGGGGAATTGGCTGCGATGCAACAAATGAAGAAGCTTGTCAAAAAATCAATCAAATTAAAAATAGACCGGCAGAAAAAAGTTTTATCATTCTTGTAGATAGTTTTCAAATGGTTGAAAAATACATTCCAGATTTTCCTTCCGTTTGTTATGATTTAGCAGATTTTGCTGAAAAACCACTTACTATTATCTACCCAGATGCAAATGGAATTGCCAAATCAATTATTGCTGAAGATGGTTCTGTTGGAATCAGAATCACAAAAGATGTAAATTGTTTGAAGCTAATTAAATCAATTAAAAAACCAATTGTTAGTACATCTGCAAACATATCAGGACAGCCTTTCCCGAAAAATTTCAATGAAATAGATTCAAGCATCAAACAAAATGTAGATGCAACGCTAGAAGAACGTTTAACAGAAAACATGACAACTCCATCTCAGATTATTAAAATTGGAATTGATGGTTCTGTGAAAATTATTAGAAGTTAATTTCATTTTATTCCGCTTAACATTCTTTAACATCCTAGTAGTAACAAGTGATATTTCACTTTCGTTATATTCGCATTAGGAATTTTTAAAACAAAATACATTCAACATGAAAAGCAATCTTAAAAACATTAGTTTAGGACTACTAGGTGGAATGTTACCACTTGGTGCTTACTTAATTTTACA
>CANGHX010000208.1 GCA_947453715.1 Flavobacteriales bacterium
AATCATGTGGTAGTAATGGGTCGAAAAAATTACGAATCGATACCTGAAAAATACCGTCCTCTTCCAAATCGTGAGAATGTTGTTTTGACTCGAAACGAAGCTTATGTCGCTACAAATTGTCTCGTTTTTAATTCACTTGAAGATTGTATTTCGCATTATTCAACTAAAAACGAAGAGAAAACTGTATTTATCATCGGTGGAGGCGAAATTTATAAAATGGCTTTAGAAGCATCTATCATTGATGAAATGTACATTACACATGTCGACAAAAAATACGATGCGGATACATTTTTTCCTGAAATCAATTCTGCAATTTGGAAATCAGAATCAATTTTAACGTTTGAAAAAGACGAGAAAAACGAAGCTAGTTTTGAGATTATAAAGTACACTAAATTCTAAAAACAAACTGTGAAAAAACACTTTTTTGTAACGGGGATTGGAACAAATGTTGGCAAAACCGTTGTCAGTGCGATACTTTCTGAGTCTTTAAAAGCGACTTATTGGAAACCCATTCAAGCTGGAGATTTAGATAATTCTGATTCAATAAAAGTTGACTCATTAACTTCAAAAGACGTTATTGTTTTAGAAGAAAAATATAGATTGAATACACCTGCTTCTCCTCATCTTGCGGCAGAAATTGACGGAATAACTATTCATTTATCAGATTTTAGTTTACCGACAGTTGATGGAAATCTAATTGTTGAAGGTGCTGGAGGATTAATGGTTCCAATGAACAATGAAGGCGACTTGTACATCGATTTGATTCAAAAATTTAATCTTCCTGTGATTTTAGTTTCAATGCATTATTTAGGAAGTATCAATCATACTTTATTATCAAATGAAGCTTTAAAAGCTAGAAATATTCAAATTGAAGGAATCATTTTCGTTGGAGATGAAAATCAAGCAACAGAAAAAATCATTTTAGAAAAATCGAACGTTAGAATGATAGCGAGAATTCCATTAACTGAAACTATATCTTCTGATTTCATAAAAGATCAAGCCTCAAAAATCAAATTATAATTTAATATATTCAGACTTCGACTTCGCTCAGTCTTCAAACCAAAATTCTTAAAATGAGTTCAGTTTTAGAAAAAGATAAACAACACGTTTGGCATCCATTTACGCAAATGAAAACTGCTGGAGAACCTTTAGATATTGTTAAAGCAAAAGGTTCTTATCTTTACGATCGTGATGGAAAATCATATTTAGACTGTAATTCATCTTGGTGGGTAAATGTTCATGGCCATTGTCATACACACATGACAAAAAAAATAACGGAACAAATTAAACAAATTGATCACATTATTTTTGCAGGCGCTACCCATGAACAAGCTGTGAAATTAGCCGATCGAGTAGTGAAATTATTACCTGATCATTTTCAAAAAGTGTTTTTTTCCGATAATGGTTCAACTGCTGTTGAAGTTGCTATCAAAATGGTTTTTCAATATTGGTACAATCTCAATCAACCGAAGAAAAGAATTTTAGCGTTAGAAGGTGCCTATCATGGAGATACGTTTGGAGCAATGTCGGTTGGACAAAGAGATTACTTCAATAAACCATTCGAGCCTTTCTTTTTTGATGTGGATTATTTAGATTTCCCATCTAAAGAAAAAGAAGAATCTACATTATTGAGAGCTGAAGAATTATTCAAAACAAATGAATTTGCTGCGGTAATTGTAGAGCCTTTGGTTCAAGGTTCGGCTGGTATGTATATGTATTCTGCAAGTTGGTTAATAGAGTTAGTTAAAATTGCTCGAAAATACAATGTCAAAATCATTTTTGATGAAGTGATGACAGCTTGGGGACGAACAGGAACTTATTTTGCAATGGATCACTGTGATGAAAAACCGGATATTGTTTGTCTTTCAAAAGGGTTAACTGGAGGAGTAATTCCATTAGGACTAACTGTTGCAACAGATGAAATTTACAATGCCTTTTTATCCGATGAAAAAGCAAAAGCCTTGTTACACGGACATTCTTTCACAGGAAATGCCATTGCTTGTGCTGCTGCGAATGCTAGTTTAGATTTATTTGAAATCGGATATACTTGGAAAAGAGTAGCAAGAATTGGTAAAAAACATTTAACATTTCAAAAGGAGATTGCGAATCATAAAGCAATAAAAGACGTTCGTGTTTTAGGAACAATCATCGCAATAGAATTAAAAACAGAAGAAGGCTCCTCCTATTTTGCTTCGATTCGAGATAAAGCGTATAATTTCTTTTTAGAAAAAGGATTATTGATTCGACCTTTAGGGAATATTATTTTCTTAAATCCTCCTTATAGTTTTAAGGATGAGGAATTGGATGCAGTTTACGGAACAATATTAGAATTTATTGAATCACTTAAAGATTAAAACCAAACAGTAATATTTGCTGTAAGCATAAAATTCGTTTTTGAATCAGTTATTTTCTGATTGGTAAAAAGTATATCTTTTGAATCAAAATAGCGTGCATCCAATCTAAACATGGAATGCTCATTGGGTTGAAAATTATAGCATAAACCTGAACTTACGACTGAAAAAGGTTTGTTTTGATTCAAATTTGAAACAACAATATTTTGAGAATCATTAAAATATTCTATTCTGGCTGCAATCGAATGTTTAGGATTTAAACTGTATTTTACAGCTGTATTAAACTGCCACCAATTAGACACATTTTTATGATTGAATGAATCTATCTTCTCTTGAAATCCAACATAAAAAGTACTAATTAAATTAAACTTTTTTGAGGGTTTAAATACCCAATAAACATCTGTAAAATATCGGTTTTTAAATGACGGCGTTAATTGACTTCTCTCGTTACCTAAATAAACATTCCAATTAATAAGATGTTCTTCTTTTGGTTTATATTCGAACTGTGTAATAACTGATTTTGATTTATTCTGATCCTTAATTTGTTGCCAACCATTGACTAAATAAGCATAAAAATTAAGTTTTTCAGATAGTTTCCATGTTGATTTTATACCAGCTAAATAATATGGAACATATTCAGAAGAAAGACTTCTTGTATACAAAAAATGATCTTTAGAAACTGGACTTTCATTTGATATTGGAGAATTAAAAACCCCTAAATCTAACCAGTGACCTTTATTTTTAAAAAGTTTAAATCCAAAAGAGGATTCAAAAATTGAATTTAATCCTTTGGGCTCTGATGCATAATTCGATTGCATATACGTTCCAAAACCAGGAGCAATACGAGCATGAAATCTTTCAGTTTGAAATTTAAAATCTATTAAAGCGAGATTGATTGATAGCTCATTATGTCGATTGGAAGAGACTAAATAAGGATTCAAATTATTTTTGGGTTGATTAAAATCATAGGAATAATAAGCATCTACATAAACACCTATTTCAAATTTAGAACAATTAAGTGAGTCCATTTTTCTTATAGAATCATTACATTGCGCATAAAGTTTATCTAAAGAAATAACCACTATTAGCAAAAAAGGAAAAACAAGAATTTTCATACATCAAATGTATTTTAAGATTCGGGGAAATCATCCTTACTAGTAAAATATTTATATCCTTATCGTTAGATTTGTATAGAGCAGTTTAGAGTTAATATGATCAATATTATTCATAATAAAATAAGTAAGTCCAAGCAATATTTTATCAGTATTTCATTAATACTAATTGTAGCAAGTATTTGTTATTTATTATCAGCTTACATTAGTTATACCGCTGTCGCATTAATTCTTTTAATGTTTGTTTCTTTAAATGCAATGTTTTTTGATATTGCTCCAGTATTATTTTCAGCTTTTCTAAGTGCTATTATTTGGATTTGGTTTTTTATACCGCCCATATTTACATGGGTTGTAAAAAGCACTTCTGATAAAATGATGATTGTGATGTACTTTGTTGTAGCACTCGTAAATACTGTACTAACAATAAAATTAAGAACTTTGGAAAAAGCTGCGAACAAAAAAGAAGAAAAAGAAAATACACTTAAATTATACAACACGTTGCTTAATTCATTATCTCATGAATTGCGAACACCCATTTCAACAATTCTGGCTGCCACAGATAATCTTGAATCTGAAAATGCTCAAATTTCTAAAGACATGAAAAAAGAGTTAATTCATGAAATCTCAAAAGCTTCAATCCGATTAAATTCTCAAGTAGAAAATCTATTAAATATGTCGCGATTGGAGTCGGATTATGTTACAATAAAAATCGATTGGTGTGATGTTAATGAATTGATTCACGGCGTTGTAAATAATTTAAACGAACGATTAGAAAATCGAATAGTGGTTCTAAATATTGAAGAGAATCTTCCTCTTTGTAAGCTTGATTTTGGTTTGATGGAACAAGTATTACAGAATTTAATAATAAATGCTCATTTATACACACCGACTAATTGTACAATTACGATTTCAAGTTGGTTTAAAAATGACCATTTACATTTTACAATTGAAGATAATGGACCTGGTTTTCCTGAAAATGAAATTGAATTTGTCTTTGATAAATTTTACAGGTTACAACACTCAAAAACAGGTGGGACTGGACTTGGATTATCAATTGCAAGAGGATTTGTAGAAGCGCACAACGGAACCATAACACTTCAAAATAAGAATTCTGGAGGAGCATTTTTTTCCATTATAATTCCTACAGAATCAAGTAATTTAAATAGTTATGAAAATGAATAATGCAGAAATATTAATTATTGATGATGAAGTTCAAATACGTAAAATGCTTGAAATCACATTAACTAGTAATGATTATAAAGTTATTATGGCTTCGACTGCAAAAGAAGGAATTGTTCAAGCAGCCAATCATCCGCCAGATTTAATCATCTTGGATTTGGGTCTACCTGACGAAAATGGCCATATTGTATTACAAAAAATAAGAGAATGGTACAGTAAACCTATTATTATATTATCAGCGCAAAGTGGTGAAGTAGATATTGTAAAAGCCTTAGATAATGGTGCAAATGACTATCTGGTAAAACCTTTTAGAACAGGAGAATTATTAGCTCGAATTCGATCAGTATTGAGAAGTTCTATTACTGATAATGAAACACCTATTTTGGAGAGTGGTGATTTAAGAATTGATTTATCAACGAGAACCGTTTTAAAAAATAATATTGGAATTAAACTTACAACAACTGAATATGCATTGTTGGTACTCTTCTTTAAAAATGAAGGTAAAGTATTGACGCATCAGTATTTGTTAAAAGAGGTTTGGGGACCAAGTTACATCAATCAGTCACAATATTTACGTGTTTACATTGCTCAATTAAGAAAAAAAATAGAAGATAATCCTAACAAACCAACACACATTATTACTGAGTCAGGTGTGGGATATCGCTTCGTTTAATTTTTATCAAATTTTACTAACTACATGTCAAAAAATATAAACAATTGATTATCAATAAATTAAATCGGAAAATATTTGTTTAAGACCTTAGAAATCAGTATCTTAGACGATGTTTCGAAGCAGTCATTCAAGTCCGATTTCCAAGGTTAGTTACGA
>CANGHX010000209.1 GCA_947453715.1 Flavobacteriales bacterium
AATTAAATAATACTTCTACAGCTTCAGACACCTATTTATGGGACTTTGGAAATGGAGTAACAAGTTCTGTAAATTTTGATACAACTATTATTTATACTCAACCAGGAGTGTATCAAGTTTATTTATATGTTACCGATAGTATTTGTCAACTGACAGATACAGCGCACATTACAATTAATGTATATGATTCGTTACAATTATCTGTTGATAATGATACTACATTTTGCTTACCGATTCCACTTATTTTTACAGCAAATAGTAATGGAACGGCTAATTCATTTGTTTGGTCTAGTAATTCTAATTTTTCAGATACATTAAATACTTCAATTTCTGATTCTATACTTTCTTTTACGGCAGATTATTCAGGTTATTATTACGTGAAAGTTGGCAATGGAGGTTGTAATTTAAAAGACAGCATTAAAGTTGAAGTCATTAGTTCCGATATCACCCTTTCTGGAAATTCTCAATTGTGTGTTTTAGATACAGCACAGATTACAGCTACGAATTCTAATCCTGCTATTAATTTTACTTATTTATGGAGTCCAGACTCAATAATATTGTCACCTTTGACAATCAATTCAGCAACTATTTATGCGCTCTCATCTCAATATGTTTATTTGGATATTTCAGATGGTAATTCATGTTCATTTACTGATTCCATTTTTATAGATGTAATTAAAATATACCCGAATACGATAACGGCTTCAGCTTCAGATTATCTTGTGCCTGAAGGAGCAACAGTTCAGCTTTACGGTCAACCGAGTGGTTTGATTTATAACTGGAGTCCATCAGGAGGATTGAATAACCCCAATATTCAAAATCCAGATGCAACTGTCAATGGAGAAACCGTTTTTGTATTGGCGGCAGGGTTTGAAAATTGCATGAAAATGGATACGATTGTAATTAAAACTTACCCTTTTAATTGCGAAGATCCTTTTGTATTTATTCCAACTGCTTTTTCTCCAAACGGAGACAATGAGAATGATGTGCTTTATGTTCGAGGAGAAATGATCAAAGAAATGACTTTTCGAGTTTTTGATCGTTGGGGAGAATTGATTTTTGAATCACATGACTTGCATACTGGTTGGGATGGAAAATTCAAAGGGAAAAAATTAGATCCAGATGTTTACGACTATTATTTAGAAGTGACTTGTATTGATGATCAGACAAACATAAAAAAAGGAAATATCACATTATTGAAATAAGTTTATGAAGAAAGTAATTACAAAAGATTCTCAAAAGTTTTTAGAAAAATATTTGAACAATGCTTCTCCAACAGGTTTTGAGTTGGCAGGACAAAAATTATGGTTGGAATATATTACTCCATTTATCGATAGTTATTTTACTGATAATTATGGTTCGGTTGTAGGTGTTATAAATCCAGAAGCTGAATATAAAGTCGTAATTGAGGCTCATGCGGATGAAATTTCATATTTCGTTCATTATATAACTCCTGAAGGATTTATTTACTTGAGAAGAAATGGAGGTTCAGATCACATGATTGCACCTTCAAAACGAGTAAATATCCATACAGATAAAGGAATTGTAAAAGCAGTTTTTGGATGGCCAGCAATTCACATGAGAGCTGAAAAAGAAGAAACGCCAAGTTTGAAAAATATCTTTTTAGATTGTGGTTGTTCTACGAAAGATGAGGTTTTAGAATTGGGTATCCATGTTGGTTGTGTGATAACATACGAAGATGAATTCATGGTATTAAATAAAAATCGATACGTAGGAAGAGCGTTGGATAATCGAATGGGTGGTTTTATGATCGCAGAAGTTGCTCGACTTTTGAAAGAGAATAAAGTGAAATTGCCTTTTGGATTATATATCGTAAACGCCGTTCAAGAAGAAGTTGGGTTAAGAGGTGCAGAAATGATTGCTGAAAAAATAAAACCAAATGTTGCAATCGTAACTGATGTTTGTCATTGTACGCAATCACCGATGGTGAATAAAATTGAACAAGGAGATTTGCACAGTGGTAAAGGACCTGTTTTAACAGTTGGACCAGCTGTTCATAATAATTTATTAAAGCAAATTCAAACTGTTGCAGATAAAAATAAAATACCATTCCAAAGAGCTGCAGCTTCTAGAGCCACTGGTACAGATACGGATGCTTTCGCATATTCAAATGATGGTGTACCATCTGCTTTGATTTCTTTACCTTTAAGATACATGCATACAACTGTTGAAATGTGCCGAAAAGAAGATGTTGAAAATGCAATCCTTTTGATTTATGAATCGCTTAAATCAATAAAGGGTGGTCAGGATTTTAGGTATATGAAATAGCATAGGATTACAATGATTGAATATTGAAAGTTTAGAAAATCAATTAATAAAACCTTAACTTCGAATTATAAAAATACTAAGATGAAAAAAATATTACTATTAGGTTCTGTATTCTTTTCTTTATTATCTCAAGCACAAACGTTTACTGATAATTTTGATTCTTATACAGCTGGTTCTTACTTAGGGCCTCAATCATCAGGTGCTTGGACAACTTGGACAAATGCGCCTGGTTCGGCTAATGATGTGCTTGTGTCGTCTGCTGATGCGGCAAGTATGCCAAATTCTTTACATTTGACAAGTACAGTTCAAAATGGTGGGCCTACAGATTTAGTTAGACATTTTGGCGTTGTAAATACAGGTCAGTTTTCACTTGAATTTAATATGAAAGTAGCTAATGCTTCTTCAGCATATTTTAATTTACAAAAAACAGCAACATTTACAGCTTCAAGTAATTATGCGTTAGATGCTTTTTTTCAAGAGGATGGCACATTAACTTTTGATCAACATCCTGAATTTTCTGCTGCTTTCCCTCATGGTACTTGGTTTAATTTTAGATTAGAAATCGATTTTAACCTAAACAAATGGGAAGTGTTTATTAATAATGTTTCTGCTGGTTATTTTTCAAATTCAATTAATCAAATTGAAGCAATTGATATTTATCCAGTTGATAATACTTCTCCATACAATGCAGATTTTTTCATAGATGATTTCACAACTATTAAAACTCCCTATACTCTTCAAGCAAGAAATGGATCAGTTAATTACATAGGTTTTGACGGTGGAAATATTGCAACTAACACTGTTCCTCCAACATTTAGAGTACGTAATTTAGGTACAACTGCTATAACAAGTTTTGATATCGCTATTGATTATAATGGTTCAACTTTAAATCATTCTTATACAGGAATGAATTTAGCTTCTTTAGCCGAACAATCATTTACTTTTCCTTCTACTATAACATTAGTGTCAGGTGTAAATAATTTGAATATTTCAATTTCAAATGTAAACGGTCAATTAACTGATGATGATTCAAATGATGATACATCTGTTTTAGTTATAAATCCTGTGGTTCCTGCTGCTGGAAAAATGGTTATTACAGAAGAGGGAACAGGTACATGGTGTGGATGGTGTGTTAGAGGTGCTGTTTATATGGGATTTATGCATCATAAATACGATAAATATTGGACAGGTATTGCAGTTCATAATGCTGGTTCTCCAGCTTATGATCCAATGGTAGTTCCAACTTATGATTCAGGAATGGCATCTTTAATTGCAGGTTATCCAACAGCTTTAGTTGATAGAGGGAGTGCAATTGATCCTTCTCAAATGGAAAGTGATATTTTAACTCGTTTACAAGTTGCGCCAAAAGCAACATTATTAAATGGTGCAACTTGGGATCCTGTTTTGAGAGAGTTAAATGTTTCAGTTTCTGCTAATTTTTTAAGTTCAGCTACTAATGCTTATAAAATTGCTTGTGTGATTTCTGAAGATAGTGTTACTGGTACAGCTTCAGGTTATGCTCAACACAATTACTATTCATCTTCATCTCAAAATCAACATATTATTGACCTGAATGGGATTGATTACAATAGTTTACCAGCTACAATACCAGCATCTCAAATGGTATATGATCATGTAGCAAGAGCTATTGCTCCTTCTTTTGATGGGACAAATGAATGTTTGCCATCAACAATAAATAACGGAGAGACACATGTTATCAATTTTAAATTTACATTGCCTTCAACATGGGATGAAAATCAAATTAAAATTGTATCGATGTTAATTGCTCCCGATGGAAAAATTGATAATGGAGGTAGAGCTACAATTTCAGAAGCTGTTACAAATGGTTATGTTACAGGTTGTAATGCAGGAGTTGGTGAAATCTTAATGGATCAAGTAGATGATGTTTTCAAAATTGCTCCAAATCCAGCAACAAATGCAACTACGATTTCAATTAATTTGACTAAAGATTCGGATGTTAAACTAAGAGTGTTGGATATGTCAGGAAAAGAAATTACAGCTAGAAATTATGGAACAATTAATGGTTCTTCAACTATTGATATGAATACTTCTAAATTTGAGGCTGGAGTTTACTTAGTTGAATTGACAGTGAATAATCAAAAAATGACAAAACGTTTGATTATTAAATAATCGGAGTGATATAGATTTTATTTAAGGGAGCTTAGGCTCCCTTTTTTGTTGGTGTTTATGAGTTTCATTAATTCACTTTAAATGATAGAGTTTTTCGGACTTTTGTCTAACTTTACAGAATGAAATGGTTAAGTGAACGCATCAGTTTTGATGAAGATAAACAGAAAGTAACTTTTGTTATTTATCCTGAGAAAAATGGATTGGTTAGAGCGTTGATGGGCGCTTGGTTTGGAATGTGGATGGCTATTGGAGGAATAATCATTTGGTCATTATTAGCTTTAAAATTTTCTGAACAAGAAACAGTCTTTTTATATGTATTTATTGCTTTTTGGTTTTATTATGCAATGAAGGTCGGTCGTTCTTTCTTTTGGATTCTTTGGGGAAAAGAATTAATTAAGATTAATGAGACCTCTTTTACTTATAAAAAGTCAATCAAAAATTACGGAAAGGCAATTCCTTATTATTTAGAAAACATCAAAAAAGTAAGGACTTTTCAACCAAAGGATAAATCATTGCAATCTGTTTGGGAAGCATCTCCTTGGGTAAGGGGAGGAGAAAGAATAGAATTCGATTACATGGGGAAAGTGATCCGTTTTGGTAGAAAATTAGAGGAAAAAGAAATGAAATTATTCTTCAATCTACTAACAAAAAAGATGGAAGAAAAATTAAGAAAGATTAAATCTTAATAATAAGTTGATTTTTGTCAGAAGATAGGAATTCAAACGTAAATAAGGATAGTGTCTAAATAAGTTATCTAACACTATTATTGTCAGTCTGAGTAGTAAGGAGGACTAAATTGAATTTTATTGGTCTCAAAAATAGTTAAAACTATGCACTTTAGTGCATTTTGCTTTTAGCTTCTAAAAATGTTTTACAGTAACCTATTTGCTTACAAAGGATTAATTATCTTGTGAAA
>CANGHX010000210.1 GCA_947453715.1 Flavobacteriales bacterium
GAAAAAGTAATTCCACATCAAAATTGGAATGCCGTTTGGGAATCTGATTTTCATCCAGTAGAAGTGAAGGATTATTTGACAATTGTGGCTCCTTTTCACTCGAAAGAAGATAGAAAAGGAATGATAGTTGAAATTCAACCACAAATGTCATTTGGAACAGGACATCATCAAACGACATGGTTAATGTCATCCGCTCTTTTTGAATTGGATTCAATACCTGAAAATGTTCTTGATATGGGGACAGGAACTGGAGTTTTGGCTATAATAGCTGAGAATTTGGGTGCAAAAAATATTGTTGCAATTGACATTGAAGATTGGTCTGTGGAAAATGCAAAAGAAAATGTAATTCGCAATAAATGTGAAAAAATAAATGTATATTGTGGTGATGTAGATTTAATTCAAAATCAAAAATTTGGATTAATAATTGCTAACATTAACAAAAACGTACTAAAATCACATATGAAAGCTTATAGTGAGTCTTTAGAAATTGGGGGAACATTATTGTTAAGTGGATTTTTTGAATCAGATGTGGAAGAATTAATTTCTTTTGCTTCGGATTTTGATTTACATAAACAAGAAGTCATTTCTAAAGAAACATGGGCTGGAATTAAATTGATTAAAAAATAACACTTAAAAAAATCTATTATGCTGAAAAAAAGGATTTTATTTTTTGTTCTATTCTTTGCAACGGGAATAGCATTTTCTCAATCTTATCCAAGTGATAGAGAAAAATTTGTTAAATACTTTCAAAAAAGTTTACAAGAATTTGGTCGAGGAGATTTTAGAGACTTCGCAAATAGAGATTTAGAACAATCATTATTAAAATCTTCTGATTTTCCAAATGATTATTTCAATAGAATGGTCGAGACTTGTAATTTAATGGAAACAAAAAGGTTAAGTCCTTATCCAGAGATTTATAATTATGTTTTCTCAGTATATTCTTTTATCAAAGGGAAACAATCTCAAGTAAGTTATACCGCTTGGCATAGTTCAGTAAATAAACTTTTGGATTTAAGAGATACTCGAAAATTTACAGATTTCATTGAGTTATCAGCAGGTTTTTTCTCCAAAACAATGATCGCTTCTTCTTCTAATTTTGATTGGTATTATTACGGTGGAAGTTATTCATTCGAATTTACAGATAAGCCATTTATTAGATTTATTAATGGTACGTTAGCTTGTAGAGTAGAAAATAGAGATTCTGACACAAAAGATAAACAACCATATATCGATAGTTTAGTAATTATGGCAACAGCTGGTGTATACGATCCTATTTTAAGAAAATGGGAAGGTAACGGTGGTGTATTAAACTGGGAAAAGGTAGGACTATCAAAAATAGAAACCTATGCCACGCTTTCAAAATATGAGATATCGCTAAAAACGGCAACCTTTACAGCAGATTCAGTTACTCTGAAAACACCATATTTTAATCGATCAATTAAAGGTAAATTAACTGATAGAGCACAGAAAATCAATAGAGAAATTGATAAAATTTATCCTCAATTTGTTTCTTATGAAAGTCGATTGCCAATTAAAAATATTCGTCCTGATGTAGATTATGAAGGTGGTTTCTCTTTAGAAGGTAGTAGTTTTGTGGGGATTGGCTTTCCAACGGCTCCAGCTAAAATTATTATTTATCGGAATGCTAAACCATTTATTTATGCCAGTTCACAGCAGTTTACGATTGCACCTAGAAGGATAACTTCTTCTTCTACAGGTATAAAAATGGTTTTTAACGTAACAGATTCAATTTCTCATCCTGGAGTTGATTTTTCTTATGATTTGGATAAAAAAATGGTTGAAATGGCCAGAACTAAATCAGGAATCGGACAATCTCCATTTGAAGATTCTTACCATCAATTAGATATGTATATGCCTAAATTGACTTGGAATACTGAAACAAGTGATTTAAATATTACTTATGAAATTGGAACTTCTCAAGAACAACGAATTGCACGTTTGGAATCGAAAAATTATTTTGATGAAAAACTGTATGATTATATTCAAGGTATGGAAGCTGTTCATCCACTTGTAGCAATTTCAAAATATTGTTATAAATATGATGAATATACTATGCCTGAAGGTAAATTAGCAACGGCATTAAATAAAACTGTTGAGCAAGCTAAATCATTGATGCTTGATTTGTCAACTTATGGATTTATTTCCTATGATACAGAGACTAAAATGGTAACTGTAAATAAGAAAACCATGAATTATATTCAGTTCAAGGCCGGAAATAAAGATTTTGATAATATTGTTTTTATTTGTGATTTTAAACCTAAAGAATTGAAAGGTTATACTGATGAACAAATAAAAAATGATGCCTACTTACAAGCAGTAAAACAAGAATACTTAGATAAAACAGAAAAGCGAAGAATGATGAAAAACTTTGCTACGATTAGTTTATCTTCTTTAGATATTTACGCATCGGCTGTTGATTTTGTTCGTATTTCTGAGCCTCAAAATACAATTGTTTTCCCTGCGAAAAATGAAGTAACAATTAAAAAAGATCGAAACTTTGAGTTTTCTGGTTGGATTAACTCTGGCAAAATGGAAATTGATGCGATTAATTCAATTTTCGTTTATAAAGATTTTAAAATTGTTTTATTGAAAACTGATAAATCAACTTTTAGAGTTACTCCTTTATCAGAGAAAGATGGTAAAAAACCGATTGGTATGACTAGTAGTATTTCTGGAATTGTAGGTGAATTATTTGTTGATGATCCTTCGAATCGTTCAGGTGTAAATAAAAAAATAACAGATTTTCCGAAATTAAAATCCGTAAAAAACTCGTTTGTGTACTATAACTCTAAAGCAATTATGAGAGGTTCTTACGATAGTACTCGTTTCTATTATACTGTATTCCCATTTGATATTGATAGTTTAGATAATTTTTACGAGAAAGATTTTAAGGTAATTGGTGAGTTAACATCTGCAGGTATCTTTCCTAAGATTAAGCAGAATTTAACAATCATGCCTGATTACTCATTTGGATTCTCTACTAAAGCAGCTCCTGGTGGTTACGAATTTTATGGTACGAAAGCAAAGTATGATAACAAAATTATTCTTTCAAATAATGGTTTACAAGGAGCAGGTCAAATTGATTTTGTTGAATCTTCTTCTACCTCTTTAAATCTTTTCACTTTCCTACCTGATTCTTGTGTTGGTTTAGCAAAATTTGTGAATAAACCAGTTGAGGCTGGAATACAATTTCCCGATGTAACTTGTGCAGAAGCATATATTACATATATCCCTAAGAATAATTTATTGAAAGCGGCTTCAACAGCAAGAAATGAGTTGTTGATGTTCAAAGGGGAAGCTAAATTGAGTGGTATGGCTTTCGTTAGAGCAGAAGGTTTAAGGGGAAAAGGAACTATTGACATGAAAACAGCTCAAATTTTCTCTTTCGATTTTAAATTTAAACGTTGGGATATTGATGCTGACACAGCTGAATTTGATTTAAAAAACACCCATGCTGAAGAAGGAGAGGATGAAATGGCTTTTAAATCTTCCAATGTAAAATCACATATTTCTTTTGCTGAAAGAAGAGGTGAATTCGTTTCTAATGATGGGACTTCGCTTGTATCTTTCCCAACTAATCAATATATCTGTAAAATGGATAAGTTAAATTGGTTAATGGATAAAGAATCAATTGAAATTGAAACAAACTCAGGCGAAGAGGCACTTGCTGATAATGATTTGAATTTAGTTGGACCAAATTTCTACTCAGTTCATCCAAAACAAGATTCACTTCAATTTAGAGCTCCAAAAGCATTTTTCAGTCTATTAGATAAAACAATCTATTGTTCAAAAGTAGAGTTTATTGATGTAGCCGATGCTAGAATTTATCCTGATAGTATGAAATTGACTATTCGTAAAAAGGCCAAAATGGATCCTTTAACGAACGCGAAGATTGTTGCCAATTATATTACCCAGTACCACACATTCTTAAAATGTGATCTAGAAATAACAGCTAGAAGAATGTATTCAGGGAAAGGAATTTATCCATATTATGATAGGGATAGTATGCTTACGAATTTTACGATGGATCGTATTTTCTTAGATTCAACAGAACAAACGGAAGCTAGAGGTAAAATCGCAGAAGATGCTAAATTTTACTTAAGTAAGCAATTTGATTACTATGGAAATATTACAGTTAAAGCTGCAATTCCTACGATTATCTTTACAGGTGCAACACGTATGAATCACGCTTGCGATAAATTCCCAAGAGCATGGATTGCATTTAGTGCGAAAATTGACCCAGACAATATCCAGATTCCAATTGAACCTGATATGAAAAGTGTTGATGGAAAACCTCTTACTTCAGGAATTATTTGGAGAGATTCTAGAGCGTTGGATAGTATAAAATTATATCCAACTTTCTTGTCACCGTTACAAAATTCAACTGATCCTGCAGCGATGACAGCAAGTGGCTTGCTACAATACAATGCGGATGCAAGTGAATTTCAAATAAGTTCTAAAGCTAAATTATTGAATAGAGCTGAAAAAGGAAATTACATTGCACTTCATACTGAAAGCTGTTCAATGAATGGAGATGGTGTCATTAATTTCGGGATGGATTTTGGAGATGTACCAAAAATTGATGCTGTTGGATATGTAAATTATGACCAAAACACAAGTAAAACTTCAATAAATGCTACAATTCGATATTTCTTCCCTTTTGACAAAGGTTTAATGGAATCAGTAGCTACAAAAATAAATGCAGTTGAAGGATTGAAACCAATGGAATTAAGCAATACAACTTTAGAAGAAGCGTTGGTACAATGGACAGATCGTAAAACTGCAGATAAAATTAAATCTGATTATACATTAAAAGGTGAGGTTTCAAAATTACCTTCTGAATTAGAGGCTACAATTACGTTAACCGGTGTTAAACTTTCTTCTTATGATGATCCGAAAATGCAAGAAAAAGGAATTATATCAGTTGAAGAGGAAGCAGTTTTATTGAATATGTATGAAAAACCTGTTATGAAAATTGTACCTTTGAAAACATTTTTTCAACAAATCTATTCTGGAAATGGTGGTGATAAATTTGGACTTTATATAAATATTCCAGGAGGAAGAGACTACTATTTTGATTATTCTATGGAGAAGAAAGATGGTACTCTTCGTGTAATTACAGGAGATACAGAACTTGAAGCTTCTGTAAATGCAATGAAAGATGATAAGAAAAAAGCAAAGAATTATAAATATGAAATGAGTACTCAGCGTATCTACTTGAGTAAATTTTTAAGATTATTTGGAGGAGAATAAAAAATGAATTTCTTACTTTTTGGATGTATTGCATATATTTTAGGCTCTATACCTA
>CANGHX010000211.1 GCA_947453715.1 Flavobacteriales bacterium
ATAAAGTTCACCAAAGTACTTTTGATTCGTTTTTGATAACTGAATTAATTCAGAATCTGATAAAGATTTTATGTTTCGTTTCTTAAACAAGTTTTATTCTTTTTAGATGTAATTCAGGTTTTTTGAAAAGTAACAAGTTCTTTTGATAAAAGATTAAAGACTTTATGATTTAAGACTACTAGACTATAAGATTCAAGATTTATTGAGAAAACAGTCATAATATCTTGTGTCTTTAAGTCTTAAGGTCTTAAGGTGTGCTTAATGAAACAGGAATTATTTTTCCGTTAATCCATTGGTTTGCATTTTGAGCAAAATCAGCAATATATTCAGCCATTTTTTCAGCAGAAACGGGTGCTTCATAACCTGGAAAAGCTTCTTCTAACATTTCAGTTTGGGCAGCTCCTAAACACAAACAATTCATTGTGATTTTTGAATCTTTGTACTCTTCAGAAAAAAGCTCTGTAAAACTACAAACCGCTGCTTTCGAAGTGGAGTAAGCTGTTAAACCAGCAAACTTAACACTTCCTTGAAAACCTCCCATCGAACTAATGTTCACAATATGACCACCGTTTTCAATCATTTTTGGAACAGCAGCTTGAACAGTTTCTATTACTCCAATTACATTTACTTGATAACAAGATTCGATGTCTTTTGCAGTTAATTCTAAAAATGATTTGCTAACTAATTTACCAGCATTATTGATTAAAATGTCAATTTTATCAAGAGAAGTGAAAATCTTTTCCGCTTCCGCTCTAACATTTTGACTGTTTAAATCAAATTCAATTGTTTCAACATTTTTAAATTTTCTCAACGATTCCATGCCTTTCAAATTTCTTGAAAGTGCTAGAATAGAATAATTTGAATTCTGAGCTAAGTTTTCTACAATTGCCTTACCAATTCCTCTACTGGCTCCAACAATAACAATTGTTTTATGCATCGAAACTAACGGTTAATTCATCACTTGCTGGATGTGCTTGACACATTAAAACGTAACCGTCTTTCACTTCTTGTTCTGTTAAAACGTAGTTTAATTTCATTGTTGCTTCTCCAGATAAAACTTTCGCTTTACAAGAGCAGCAAACACCACCACGACAAGAATATGGAGCATCAAAACCTTCTTTGTCAAGAATGTCAAGAATTGGTTTTCCGTCTGATTTTAATTTGAAATTAATTTTTTCACCATCCAAAATAACTGTAACATCACTTTCTCCTTTGAAAGTCGTTTTAGCTTCTTCTGTTTCAGGTTTCATCATGGTTGGTGTCGTAAATAATTCGTAATGAATTTTATCTTTTGCAACACCAAACATATTTAATACTTCAACAATATCTACAATCATTTGCTCAGGACCACATAAGAAGTAGGCATCTGCTTTTAATAATTCTAAATTTTGTTTGATTGCTTCAGTAATTGAAGATTTATCCAATCTACCTTCTGAATAACCTTCAGCTTTTTCACCTGTTAAATAGTAATTTGTAGAAACAGCTTTTTGAGCATCTAATTCATTTTTTAATATAATTGAATTGATTGTTCTGTTCCCATAAAACAAGGTCATTTTTTTTGCTGTATTTTCAATCGATTTTGCAATTGAAACAATTGGAGTAATTCCACTACCAGCAGCAAAAGCAACAATTGTAGTAGCTGACGATTCTAATTTAAAATTTCCTTCAGGTTTTGAAACGCTAATTTCCATCCCTTCTTCAGCAGTTTTATTAAACCAAACTGAAACAGTACCATTTTTAATTTCTTTAACGGCAACAGCTAAAGGTTCATTTGAACCACTGCAAATAGAGTAGGAGCGTCTTTCTTCTTTACCATTTATTTCAATTAAGAAATTTATGTATTGACCTGGAATATAGTTGAACGTAGATTTTAAATCTGCAGGAACATCTAAGATTACTTTTACTGTATCAGAAGTTACTTTTTCAATTTTATTAATCGTTAAAGAATAAAATCCTTTATGTTGTTTTTTGCTTTCTTTTTTGAAAATTTTATTGAATAATCCCATAATTTTTAATCGTCAAATGATACTGTTAATGTTGGACTTGTAGGGTGAGCTTGACATGTTAATATATATCCATTTTCTACTTCGTCTGGTTCTAATGCATAATTTACATCCATTTTTGCAGAACCTTCTAATATTTTTGCTTTACATGTGCAGCAAACACCACCTTTACATGCAAAAGGTAAATCACCACCTGCTTTAGTTGCTGCATCTAAAATAGATTCACCATCCGATTGCATCGCAACTTCAATTAAATCGCCATCAATAATCACTTTTACCATAGAGGCAAAAGATGGCTGATTCGATTCTTCTTTCACTACATTAGATTTTGTCGTAGAAGTTGAGAATAATTCAAAATGAACATTTTTATCGTTAACACCTTTTGAATGAAAGAAGTCTTTCACGCTGTGAATCATTTCTTCAGGTCCACAAACGAACACTTCATCAACTGTTGATTCATCTAAAAAGGCATTGTATAATTCTTCAATTTTTTTAGCGTCAATTCTTCCTTTTTGAATTTTGTTACCAAGACTTTCTCTTGAAAGAACGTGAACAACTCTCAAACGATCCATGAAAGCATTTTTTAACGCTTCAATTTCTTCTCTAAAGATGATTGAATTAAATCCTTTATTACCATAAAACAATGTGACATTGCTATTTGGCTCGTCGTTTAATACTGTTTTTGCAATAGAGAAAATAGGTGTAACACCACTTCCAGCCGCAAATAAAACATACGATTTCGAATTGTTGTTTTCAATAACCGCATGAAAATTTCCAGTTGGAGTCATTACTTCTAATGATTGACCAACAGTTAATTGGTTATTTGCGTATGTAGAAAATTTACCATTTTCAATTTGTTTAACCGCAACTCTCCATTCATTTTCATGAGGAGCTGAGCAAAGAGAATATGATCGACGAGTATCTTCCCCGTCAATTAGGGCTTTTAATGTTAAATATTGTCCTGGTTTAAAAGTGTAGTCTAATCTTAAATCAGTTGGGATTTCAAATGCTATTGAAACTGTGTCTTCAGTTTCTTTTCGAATGTCAGAAATCGTAAGTGAGTGAAACTTTGGAGTCATTCTTCGTTTTATAATTTATACGCGAATTTAAGGAATTTTTATTAATTCCGATTACAAATTGGGAGATTAGAGATTACAGATTGCAAATTGCAAATTGGCAGATTTCAAATTAGTCTTCTAGAATTATTTCATTTCTGTATATGTCTTCTAACGTTTCTCTTTTGCGAATTAATTTTGGTTCTTTATTTACGACCAAAACTTCTGCTGGTCTTAATCTTGCGTTGTATTGATTACTCATGCTAAATCCATAAGCACCAGCATTGTAAATTGCAAGAAAATCGCCTTCACGAACTTCTGGAATCATTCTATCGTATCCAAAAGTGTCACTTTCACAGATATAACCAACAATCGAATATAACTTTGGTTGTCCGTTTGGATTGCTTAAGTTTTCAATTTTATGATACGCATTGTAAAACATTGGTCGGATCAAATGATTTTGGCCGCTATTTACACCGACAAAAACAGTAGAAGTCGTTTGTTTAATAATTGTTGCTTGAACAATTAATTTTCCACTTTCGCTAACGATATATTTTCCTGGTTCAAACCAAAGTTCAAGTTCACGACCATAATTTTTGCAGAAATTTCTAAATGAATCAGCAATTTTTTTACCGATCAATTCGATTTCTGTTACGATATCACCTTCTTTGTAAGGAACTTTAAATCCACTACCGAAATCTAAAAACGTTAAATCAGGAAATTCATTTGCCGCTTCATATAATAAATCAGCTCCACGTAAAAATACATCTGGATCAAGAATATCACTTCCTGTATGCATATGCAATCCATTAATTACGATGTTGTAATGTTTTGCAATACGAACGACATGTTTTAATTGGTAAAATGAAATTCCAAATTTTGAATCGATATGACCAACTGAGATGTTGTTGTGTCCACCAGCAAAGATGTGAGGATTGATTCGAATGCAAATTGGAATGGTATTTCCATATTTATTCCCGAATTTTTCTAATGTAGATAGATTATCGATATTTAAATGAACACCAATTGAAATAGCTTCTTCGATTTCAGAAAAATCTACGCAATTTGGTGTGTACATAATTTGATTTGCTTCAAATCCTGCTCTTAAACCTAAATGAACTTCTTCAATTGAAACAGCATCCAAACCAGAACCTTCCTTTTTTAATAATCTTAATACATTAATATTGTTTAACGCTTTTAAGGCATAATGTAATTTCACATCGATACCATCGAAAGCATTTTTTAATTTAGTGTATTGATTTTGAATTGTTTCAGCGTTGTAAACATAGGTAGGTGTACCGAATTTTTTAGCCGTGTCGAGAAGCGTTTTGTTATTCATAGTTTATTTTTAAAGTGTAAAGGTACAAATTTGAAAACTAATTTTGTTAAAATAATAATTAAATGTTAAAATAATAAAATACATTCTAAAAGGTTTTGTCTGAAAATAAGCAATTTGTACAATAATTTCTATAAATTCGCGTTAAAGTTCAAAATAAGAAATGAGAATATTAAACAGTATAGTATTTGTATTATTAATTGCTTCAGCTACTTTTTCGCAAAGAGTAACTTCGTATTCTAGATCAGAATTAGGCGTTTTTATAGGTGGGTCATATTATATTGGTGATTTAAATCCGTATAAACATTTTACGTATTCTCATCCTGCTGGTGGATTAATATTCAGATACAATGTACATTCACGTTTGGCTTTAAGATTTAATGCGCTTTATGGAAACGTAAGTGCTGATGACAAAAATTCAAATAGAGAATTATATAAAAATCGTAATTTAAACTTTAAATCTTCCATTTTTGAATTTGCTGGCGGAGTTGAGTTTAATTATTTTCCATTTCAAGTTGGTCATCCAAGATACAAAGGGACCGCTTATTTATTAGCTCAAATTGGTTTTTTTCAGATGAATCCAAAAACTACAGTAGATGGAAAAGATGAGTTATTGAGACCATTAGGCACAGAGGGACAAGGTTCTAGTTTGTCGAACAGAAATAGATATAGTTTAACGCAGTTGTGTATGCCTTTAGGAATTGGTGCTCGTTTGACTTTATGGAAAATAGGGACTCTAAATTTAGAATTTGGGATACGCAAAACATTTACAGATTATTTAGATGATGTTCACTCTGACACCTATGTTGATGCCGTTTCGTTAACAAAACAAAATGGGCCTTTAGCAGGAAAAATGTCGAACAGAAGTTTAGACGGAAATCCATATGGTAGAAGAGG
>CANGHX010000212.1 GCA_947453715.1 Flavobacteriales bacterium
CAATTATTCTACAATTACCATCTGTTAAAGATAAATCAGCTGCCGGAATTGCCGGATTTACATCTGCATTGTTGTATAGTAATATTATAGTTCCTAATGGTACACATGACCATAGTGTATTTTGTGAAAAACGAACGGCACCAGTCGCTACACCACTTGACCCATGATATCCACTATTATCATCAAAAATCCATCCTCTAATATCAATACAAGGAGGAGTTGAAGCAGAACAATCGTAAGTTACAGTATCACTTACAACTACAAATTCTACATATTCCTGATTTCCAGAAGCACCATTAGAAACTTCATTAATAATTAAGGTTTGAGAAAAAACAGTGTAGGAGTATGTAATAAAAAGTAGTACTAAACATCTTTGAATTGTTTTCATAGAAGAAAACGAATCTAATTCAACATGTAAAAAATGGTTTTGGAAGCGTATTGATCGACAATATTCCTGTAGGAAATCATTTTTTTACGTTTCAAATTTAGAGATGAAATGTGATTTATATATTAAGTTAAAATTACGATTTCTTTATTATTATAAATATTCAAAATATTTATTGAGATGATATTTTTTAGGCAAAAATAGCTCTAATAATTTGACTACTTTATCCGATTTGAACAAAAAAAAATAAAGATTTATACCAAAAAACATCCAAATCAACTATCTTTTTATTGATGATATAAAGTTAGAATTGATTATCATTTAAAAGTTATTTTAATGATTGTTATCTAAGGTTTTATTACTATAACGATTTTATAGTAGTTTAATTAATAATCATTTTGCGGATTCAAAATTAATTTGTAGACTTGTTAACCTTAATTTAACGATACCTTATCTTTTTGATAACGTATAAACAAATAATTAAACAAATAATAAAATAAATAATGAGTACTAATGAACAAAAAGCAATTACTAAAAAAACGGTAAAACCTTCTGAAAAAACAGTAAAAGCAAAAACTATTAATAAATCGAAAAAATTAATAAATAAGGATGAAACAATTGAGTCAAATATCGAAATTAATAGCTTGAATGAAATCACGGTTTCAACTAATAATACAAATGAAGAATTGAAAAAAATCAACGGTAAATCTCTTATTAAAGAATTAAAAAAGGAAATAAAAAAAGATAAGCAAAAAATAAAGGAAATAAAAAATATTATTAAAAAGGAAAAGAAGAATAGCGAGATTAAAAAGAAAAAGTAATTGATTATTTTTTGAATAAAAATGGAATTGATTCAATCGACAATTAGTCTTTTTGTCGATTGAATTAAAATTATTTTTTTATTCTGTAAATTCAAGGAAGAAAAATTAACTATATCCATTTTAGGTAGCTTTATATTTTCCAGAATTTAATTAATGTAAAATTCATAGCAATAATTAATCCCAAACTATCTTCAAATTTTTAATTTCAGTGGTGTAAGCAGGATTTAGATATCCAATCTCAGTGATGTTAACACTTGCCATTTTTAATGCAATATTTTTAAATAATTCAGTACCAGGTAAAACACCTTTAATTTCAATTGTAATTTTAACAGGTGTATCTGTAAAAACTTCAAAATTAAATTTTGTATTAGGACTTTCCACAGAATAAGAATTTCCAATGTTATCAATAGCAATTGATTTACTAGGATCAAATGCAAAATTTTGATTTACTTTTTCATGAGAAATTACAAATTCAATTTTAGCAGATTGATTTGCTCTATTTCCTTTACATGAAATTACTTTTATTGTATAATCCCCACTAAATGGGATCACTTTTGCAATTGAATCTGAATTAGTTCCGTTTAGATAAACAACCTTTTGTTTTAGAAATCTATTTTCATCTTTTAATCTTAAATTATCTTCTTTAAGTTGTTTATTTTCAGATTTTAATGTTTCTATTGATTGTTGAGCATGAATTGAGTAATTCAATAAAGAAATTCCAACTATTGTAAATATTTTTTTCATGTTTATTATTTTAAGATCCAACCTTTTTCTGTTTCTAGATATGTAAATGTTCCATTAAAAGGCACAATTTGATTTTTATTGCTTTTAGATATTACCATACTTAAACTAGGAATAATTTCAGGTTGTTGATTATATGTTTTGTAGCTTGGAAAATAATCTCCATAAGGTGTTTTATTTGTATATATCCAAACGCTTGAAATAAATTTTACTTTGGCATTGTACATTAATTTGAACATTTTTTGACCCATAATTTCATTTACTTGACTATTGGTCTTTGTAAATTCTATTAATTCAATTTGACCTTTAGACTCATTTTTGATTTTAGTTTCAAGTGCATCTTTTGCTTCCGATTCACTTGGCAATCCATTGCATGAGGTCAATAGAATTAGAATTGACAAGAATTTGAAGGTTATTCTCATTTTTCTAAAAATTTAGCTAATTCGTAGTTATGTGCTGACAAATTGATATATAATTTTCTTAATATTTTATTTTCAGTAATTACATGATTTTCGTCTTCTAGTGTGGTCTCTTTTAATATATTATCAATTTTACTCTCCCCATCTATTTTCCTTTTCCAGATATAGAATGTATTAATACTAATCTTGTATTTTGAGCATATATCAGCAACCGTATGTTGATTGTTTAGCTGCTCTGCAACTATTTTACGTCTTGTTTCTTCACTGAATTTTGAAAATCTCATTGTCTCAATTTTGTTCAAATATATAAAAAAACCATATAAATACAGCGCATATTATTAGGGTTACATATCTACGGGGTTATTATTTCATTTGAGATATGAAAGAAAATGGGAATTTTAGCGATAGACAAGTTCAAGAATTGAATAAAATAGGAGCTCGTTTAAAGTATTTTAGAATAGATCGAGGCTATAATAATTATGAATATTTAGCTTATGAATTAAACATGTCTAGATCCCAATATGGTACTTATGAAAATGGTGCTAATATTACAATTGCTACTTTAATAAGAATTTTAGATCATTTGAATGTAACACTTGCTGAATTTTTTAATTTTGATATAGAATATTAAATATCAATATGTTAAAAATTGAAAGCATCTCTGAATTAACAAATGAAGAATTATCAAAACTATCAAAAAAAGCAATAAATCCAATATTGCTTAAATTATTTGATAGTTCTACAAGAATATTACATTTTGGTTCAATAGGCGACTTTATGCATTCTATTCCATTAGATAATATAAAGTACATAAATGAATCTAAAAGAAGTTCGATAGAATTACCTGATATTATAGAAAATATTAAAAAATCATCAAATATTATTTTAGCAATAATAAAACTCTATAAATATTTATATGCAATATTTATATCATTAATTTTGTATAACATTATAAGTTATCAATGGTTTAAGTTTTTCTTGTTGGATTCTGAATTTAAAAATGAATTTATTGCAAAAGAATTTTATTTAAAACTGAAAAAATCTAGAAAACATTTCTTTTTAGGAAAAATAAGTTTTAAAATGGCAAGTAATCTTTTAAAAAAATATAATGATTTACAATTAATTCATACCAAAATTCAAAAAGCTTCTGATTTAGATCATGAATCAATATCATCGAATGAAGAAATCAAAGCTTTTAACTTTAACGTAATTATTGATTACGAGTTATTCTATCGATTTTCAAAAGAATTGGAAATAAATAAAGTAATTGATAAAAGAGAAAATTTTATAAATATATTTTATGGTTTTAAGGGGGAAATGGTTAATTGGAATTATAATTCTGAATCACTTATTTTTCTAATGGAATTATTAAGATTAAAAAAAATTATAGAATCAAAAATAAAATTTAATAGATCTAAAATAATTAGTATTTGTTTTTATGATCAAACAAATTGCAAAAATTTTAATCCTGATTCATTAAATACTTTAGCAAGTGAAGCTAAATTATCAAAATTTAATCATGAAAAATTAACAAATCTCATTAAGAGTTCTGAAGATATTCATATTTTGAAAATATATCAAATCTATAAGAATGCCTTTATTCTGAAGGATATAGATGATTGAGAATTGGTTAAGAGTAATTACTTTATAAATTAAAAGTATTGTTTCTAAATAAATAAATGATAAAAATTTGTGAAGTGCAAAAGTTGTACTACAAATTTTATTAATAAAAAAATACCAGTGGTAATCTTGACAGTTTCACTGGTATTTCTTAACTATTTGGCAATGGTAAAGATAAAAAAATATAGGAAAATTTCCTATAACAATTTCATTATTCTTTTTGAGAGAATAAGCAAATCTAAGTTTGATCTGAATTTATTTAATATTCAAAAGATCTAAACAAATCAATTATTTATTAATTAAGACAATTTGACTTCAATATTCGTATTGAATCAGTCAATTATTGTCTATCTAAAATTCATTTAAAATGGAACCAATCATTTTGAATCAGGACCTCTATGTACCTATAGATTTTCTGAAAAAAAACTACAACATCAAAGTAAATAGTATTTACAATGGTGTAAATAAGTATCGTAAAGGATTTTCAAGATTTTACGAAAATATTATAAACCCTTATGATAAGAGAGCTGTAATGATAAAATTCAAGACTATTCCAGCGCAATTAATTAGAAAATATCAAATACCTAATGAAGAAATTATTATTAAAAAAATTGATGAAATGAAGTTAAGTGAGACATACTTAAAACTTAAGATATGGTTAGATTTTGCATATGAACATGATTACAAAAATTACCAAAAATATTATGTTGGGAATTTTTTTGATCTTGATTTAATAATTTCTTATTCTCGAACACATTGTTTATTTCATACCATAATTAATATTAACAATAATAGCAAAAGTAATCAGATAAAAATAAAAGATCTATTTCTAATTTATCAAACATATTCTTCACTTCAGTTTGAAACAAATAATCTAAAATCTTTTTACAATAAATTAAATGAATTCAAAACGGATGGATACACTGTTTTTATAAATAAAAATTATAAAAAAATGAAAAATGGAAAAAAACTAACTGAATTCCATATTAATACAATAAAAGATCTTTTTAAAGACAAAAGACAATTAAATAATAGAGAGATTCATAAAGAATTGAATATTAGAGCAGTATTAAAGGGGTTTAGAGAAGTTTCAATTTCAACAGTAAATAATGTAATAAGTGATCCAGTAATTCAAAATGAATGTCAACCTTCTAACTACATGACAAAAAATTAAAGACATTAACATTTGATTGATTTTGAGGGTTTAATAAAATATTTGAAATATAATCTAAGCCATATTTAAAAAGACTTTTGGCTCTATAACCGTGTTTTTTAATTTTGATTTTCTGTTCGTTCAC
>CANGHX010000213.1 GCA_947453715.1 Flavobacteriales bacterium
TACGAGGCTAAATATTTAGGACAATCACAAGAAATTACCCCTGCTCGAGTTTCAGATGAAATTAGAGATAAAGTTCAAGCAGCAGCTAAAAGAGTGTATCAATTATTGCAGTTAAAATCGATTTCACGAATTGATTTTATGATTGTAAATGATGTTCCTCATGTTATTGAGGTGAATACAACTCCTGGTTTTTCTCCAGCGAGTATTGTTCCTCAAATGATAGCTGCTGAAGGTAAGACAATCAAACAATTTTGGACAGAGATTTTTGCGAGTGAAATGAGTCATTAGTCAATAGTTTTTAGTCAATAGTCATTAGGAATTAGTTTTTTATTATTAGCATGAAGAGAGTTTTATTTTTTATATCGATTGTTTCATTTTCTGTTTTTGGGCAGAAGGAAGCGAAAGAACAAGAGGCATTTGAGTTGTCTCAAAAAGCGATTGAATTAATGGATTTTGGGAAGGTTGATCAGTCGATTTCTTTGCTGGAAAAATGTATCACGTTGGATCCGACAAATTTCAATTATCCTTATGAATTAGGGTATGCTTATAAGCTTCAAAGAGATTATCAGAATGCAATTTTGACCTATAAAAAAGCGGTAAAATACAAAGATGCTACGGATCAATGTTATCAAATGTTAGGAACTGTGTATGAAGCATCAGGAGATTTAGAAGGTGCTTTGAAATCTTATAAAAAAGGATTGAAAAAATTTCCTAAATCAGGTAAATTATATTATGAAATAGGCAATATTCAAGCAGATAAAAATGAAGCTTTGAAATATTATGAAAAAGGTATAAATGCGGATCCTTCTTACCCAACAAACTACTATGTTTTGGCTAAATATTTTTTAACTCAAACAAAAGTGGAAATGTGGGGAATGATCTACGGGGAATTGTTTATGAACATTGAAAGAGGTTCAGCAAGAACGGAAGAAATTGGAAAATTAATCTACGATAAATATAAATCTGAGCTTAAAGTTTTGGCACCAAATTCAATTTCTGTTAGTTTTTATAATGCAGTAATGGATGTCAATAATTCGTCTAAAATTCCATTTGGAATGAAAGTTTATGAACCTCTTTTAGTATTAAATGCAATTGGAATTGATTCTGTTTCGATTAAAAGTTTGAATACAGTGAGAACAGGTTTTATTCAAAAATATTTTGAAAGTAATTACAATAAAGAATACCCTAATGTACTTTTTGATTGGCAAAAATTATTGATCGATAGCAAGTATTTTGAATGCTACAATTATTGGATGTTAATGAAAGGAAACGATGATGAATTTCATAATTGGTATGTTTCAAATTCAAAAATGTATGATGACTTTATTGTTTGGTTCTCAAAAAACAAATTGTTGATTAATGACCAAAATAGATTTGTTCGTTTTGAAAATTAAACATGGAAACGTCAACTAATTTTACGATTTCAAATAAACTTCGAAAAGTCGAAAATTTACACATTGTATTTTGGCTATTCAAAGACATGAGTTGGTGCATGCTTTGGAGAGAATTGGGAGTAATCATGATTTTTCCAACATTATTTGTCTCAATCTATTTGACCTTAAAAACAAGAACTCATCAATCGGAGTTATTTCATAATATCTCCATCACGTTCTGGATTTTAGCAAATAGCTTTTGGATGATTAGTGAGTTTTATGGTTTTGATGAAAAGGCAATATTATTATGCTTAAAAGGGAAAGAAGTCGCATTTGTGTTTTTTATCCTTGGGGTTTTGATTTTGGCTTGGTATTATATTCTTATTTACCCGAAAAATAATAAAGCAAAAACAACTTGATCTCATTAACGTTTTATTCATAAAAACCATAATAATCAATGAAACATTATTTCCAACTTCAGTTTACGATGCTAAAACGTCTGTTTTCAGAAGTGAGAATCAATCCGATTTTTGGAATTGTTTTATCAGTAATCTTGTTTGTTTTGGCTTCGGTTTTACTTTTTGAAAAGACTACTTATGCAAATTATATTTATTGTTTCATTTCCATCAGTTTAACGTCCCGATTAAGTGAAGTCAGTCGAACGACATTTTTAAAGATTTGTTTTGAAAAAGTAAATTATTATCAGTTAAGAATCATTGAAAATAGTGCTGCAAGTTTACCTTTTGTTATTTTCTTAGTTTACAAGTTTCAGTTTATTTCAGCAATCGTTTTATTTGTTTTCAGTATTCTTTTATCGTTTATCAATTTCGAAAATAAATTCAATTTCACATTATTTACACCATTTAAGAAAAATCCGTATGAATTTATTCTTGGCTTTAGACGTGTTTTTTCACTAATTCTTGGAGCGTATTTATTAGCTGGAATTGCTGTTCAAGTTGGCAATTTTAATTTAGGAATTTTCGCTTTAGGATTTTTACTAACCTTATGTGTTCAATTCTACGGAATCGATGAAAATGAATTCTATGTTTGGGTTCATGCAAGAAGTTCAGCTGAATTTTTGAAGTATAAATTGAAATTTTCATTTCTTCACTCTTTCATATTATCAGCACCTTTAATATTATTCTTGTTGTTATTTTTTCCTTCAAAAACACTTGCGCTCATAGTTGTCTTTATGCTTGGTCAAATCATTAGTTTACTGTCTATTTTGGCTAAGTATTCAAAATATCCACAAAAAGTAGATTTACCGATGAGTTTATTAATAGCAATGTCAATTATGCTTTTCCCGACTTTATTAATTTTAATTCCTTATTTGTTTAAGAAAGCAACTAACAATCTAAAAGTTATTCTACAATGATTCAATTGAATGAGATTTCCAAGTTGTATGGAAGACACAAAATATTAAAATCGATTTCATTTACATTTGAAAAAGGAAAAGTTTATGGAGTCGTTGGTGAAAATGGAGCAGGGAAGACGACTTTGTTTAAGTGTATTTCAGGTATTGAATCATTTGAAGGTTCAATCAAAAGTGATTTTGAAATTTTAAAAAATAAATTGGGCTTTCTGCAAACGGATAATTTCTTCTTCCCAAAAATTACTGGGGAAGAATATTTACAGCTTTTATGTAATGCAAGAAAAGTCAAAACGCCGAATTTTAACGAAAAGAATATTTTTGAATTGCCTCTAAATCAATATGCGATTTCGTATTCAACAGGAATGAAGAAGAAATTAGCTTTAACGGGAATTTTACTTCAAAACAATGATGTATTTATTTTAGATGAACCATTCAATGGAGTAGATATTCAGAGTAATATTATCATTACTGAAATTATTCAGAAATTAAAATCCTTAAATAAAACGGTTATTATTTCATCTCATATTTTTTCAACCTTAAACGATACGTGTGATGAGATTTTACATATTAAAGAAGGAACAATTTCTCAACATGTTCTAAAAGCAGATTTCAGTGTTTTAGAAGAAGAAATGAAAACGTTTATGATTGGTGATAAAATTGAACGATTAGGATTAAAATAAAAAAAATCGCTCCCAATTTGAGAGCGATTTCTTAAAAACTTAGATAATTTAATTTTCTCCCCTTGAGGGGAGATTAAGAGGGGTGACTATTTAGAATTGTTATTTTAAAGATTTTGATCTTATGCTAAAGTTCCAAATAGTCATGCTGTCTTATTCTTCAATTGCTTGAACTGGTTTCTTTTTTCTACCTCTGATTTTATCAGAAATTCGATCTACAGAATAATACATTAGAGGAACTAAAATAATTGTCAAGAACATTGAACTTAATAATCCACCGATCAATACCCAAGCTAAACCATTTTTCCATTCAGCTCCAGAACCTTTAGCGATTGCAATTGGAATCATACCAATAACCATCGCGATAGTTGTCATTAAGATTGGACGCATACGTTCTCTTACTGCTTCAAGAAGTGCATTGTAAGTTGTTTTACCTTCTGCTTTCAAGTGATTTGTAAAATCGACAATCAAAATCGCGTTTTTAGAAACTAAACCTAATAACATAATCATACCTAACATGGTAAAGATTCCAATATTTGATGATGAGAAATTTAAGGCTAATAATGCACCAATTAACGCAACAGGAATTGAGAATAATACAACGAAAGGATAAATGAAGTTATCATACAATGCAACCATGATTAAGTATACCAAGATTAAACCAATCAACATTGCTGAACCCATGGCTCCAAAACCTTCTTTTTGACGTTTTACTTCACCACCCCATGTCATTCTTACATTGTCGTCTAAAGGTTTATCTTTAAGATATTCATCTATCTTAGTTGCTACAGTTCCAGCTGCAGAACCTAAAACGTATGCACGAACAGTAGTAGAACTTAATCTGTTTTTTCTTTCTAGCGAAGCAAATCCATTACCTAAAGTGATTTCAGCAAACTCTTCTAATTCTACTACATTTCCTTTTGTTGTAGTAAAACTCATGTTTTTGATATCATTGATATTTTTACGATCTCCTTGATCCATCATGATTCTGATATCATACTCATTATCGTTTTCAGAGTAATTCGATTCTGTATTACCAGTTAATGCATTTTGTAATTGCATACCAACTAATGCGATTGGTAATCCTAATTGTCCCATTTTTTCACGATCCAATTCAACTCTAATTTCAGGAGTAATATCATCTGTAGAAACTGTTGGATCTTTTGCTCCAGGAATTCTTAAAATAGCTTCTTTTAAACGACGAGCTTCTTTCATTAATAAATCCGTATCATTACTTGATAAGAAGATTTCAATCGGAGCTTCTTCTGATTCAACCATACCGATATTAATCGCTTTCACTTCTAATCCAGCATGTTTTTTCTCGATTTGTTTACGGATAGCACTCATGTAAACGGCTGTTGGAATTCTATCCTGAACATGGTCTTTTAATTTAACCGTTAATTCAGAACGAGATTCATTTCCAAAAGATGCAGCACCCATTCCTGCACTTGGTCCACCGACATTGGAGAATACCATTTTAACATCTTTTTGAGCTAAAATCATTTTCTCAATATCCAATGTGATAGCGTTGTTTTCTGCAAACGGTGTACTCTTATCGTATTTCAATTTAATCATGAATTTACCTTGATCTCCTTGCGCAACGAATTCTTGCCCTACAATTCCTGTTGACATTACAACACCAGAAATTATGAATAAACCTAAAATAGATACTAAGGTTATGATTTTATGTTTTAATGACCAAGCAACTAATTTCACATATTGATCGGTGAAAATTTCAATTCTACGCTCGAACCACATCAATACTCTATGGAATGGATTTTCTCTTCTCAATTTTGTTTCTTTTGCGAAACGAGATGCTAACCAAGGTGTTAATGTGAAACATACAAATAACGACATCA
>CANGHX010000214.1 GCA_947453715.1 Flavobacteriales bacterium
ATAGTACGGTCAATATGGGAAATGCTAGAGAAGTTGCCGCAAAATCTATCGATGACAAATTATTTTTCGCAGGTGAAGCCATGAATTTAAACGGACATCATCAAACGGTATTTGGAGCTGCTGAAACAGGTTATAGAGAAGTTATAAATATTTTAAATTCAGTTACCAAATGAAATATTTTTGCTTTATACTAATTCTTTCAACCGTAACATTCAATGCGTTTTCTCAACGATTATCTATTGGCGTAAATTACGCTTATCTACTAAATCCAAAATGGGATAAAATGATTCAAACGTATAATTTCAATCATCCCTTTCTAAATGAAAAACAACCTTTATTGATGAATGGAATTTCTGCTGATGTCAATTATTTTTTCAAATCAGAAAAGAAAATTAAAAAAGGATTGAATTTAAGTTATTCAAACTATCGTAGTTATACTGAAAACACTTCATTCAATTGTAAAATAAATTTACACCTCATTGACTTGGGATATTTTATCAAATTAAATCACTTCGATTCTCAAAAAGCCTATTCGTTAATTGGTATTGATGCAAATCTGGGCGGAATATTTAAACAAATCAACGACAATGGAACCCAATTTGAAGAAAAACGAGCAAAAGGATTAGGAATTGGAGGTAGTTTAAAGTATAAATTTGCTTATAAATTTAAATTAGGTGAGAAACATTCACTAAGTCCTTATTTTAACATCAACTATTCTCCTTATTATTTTTCGCCAAATACAGAAATGATCTTGAATAATACAAAAACAATCGTCTCTAAAAATTATTCAACATTTGTTCAATTCAAAATTGGAGTCGCTTTTGATTTTTAATTAATTTTACTTTCTATGAAAAGATTAGAAAAACAACTATCAAAGCTAGAAGCTCAATTAACACATTTCGAAAAATTAAATCCAGTAATTTCAAAAAGTTCGATTGGATGGCATATAGATCATAGTTTACTTTCAACAATCTTGATAATCTCAGCAGTTGAACGATCAAATCCAAAGGATTACAAATGGAAATTTAATTTCGTTCGAACTTACATATTTGTAAAAAACGAAATTCCTAGAGGAAAAGCGAAGGCTCCAAAATCAGTTGTGCCTGAAGAAATAATTACGAAGGATGATATTTTATTGAAAATTGAAAAAGCAAAAGAGAAAATAGCGAATTTGAAAAATTTACCTCGAAAAGCTAATTTTAATCATCCATATTTCGGTAATTTAAATCTAAAACAAACCATTAAATTCTTAAATTTACATATCGAACATCATTTAAAAATAATTAATGACATTCTTTCGAAGTTATAGAATTCTTATTTGCTTTTTAATAAGCTTAACATTCTATTATTCATGTACTTCAGAAACAAATTTCAAAGAAAACAAACCGACTGAAAGAACTCAAAGTCGATTCATTCATACTTCCTTTTTTTCTAAAACATTAAATCGAGATTGGAATTATACAATCTACCTCCCTCCTTCATACCATAATTCTAAATCTTCAAAGTTTGAAATACTCTATTTATTGCATGGACACGGAGGAAATGAAAACGCTTGGATGGCCGAAAATGATTTGAGATATTCAATTGATTCATTAATAACAAAAGATCAGTTGAAAGAGTTCGTCATCGCTATGCCTGATGGCGGAAATTCTTGGTATGTTAATGGTGTCGAACCAATTGAAGATGCTTTCATCAATGATTTTAGGTCTGAAATAAATTCTAATTATAAAATTTACAACGAATTTTCACATCAAACAATCGGCGGAATGTCGGCTGGTGGATACGGAAGTTTGAGATTCAGCCTAAAATATCCAGACAAATTTCAAAATGCAATTTTAATGAGTCCTGCAGCTTACACACCAACTCCAGATTTAAATTCATTTGCTCGATTCGATGTGCCTTCTTTTAAAAATACGAATAATGAATTCTCAGATTCAATTTGGAAAAGCTATAATTATCCAAACTATTGGACACTTTTTGACAAGAGCAAACAGCGCCACCTGTTTTATTTGAGCACAGGAACATCGGATTGTTACAAAGGAATTATTCAAGTTGTTAACAAAACACTTCCAAGTGAATTAACTAAGCGCAAGAAAAATGTGACTTTTAGCATAGCGAATTATGAAGGAGGACATGAAATGAAAGTTTGGAAACAAGCTTTATTGGATGCTTTAAAAATCATTTATAAAAAATAGATCATGGGAAAGATATTTATTGGAATCGTTTTGCTTCATCTAGTTGCTGGTTTTATTTACATTATTTACAAATTGGAATTTCAAAAGAAGAAGAAAGAGGATAAATAGTTTAGAGTTAAAAATTGGTAGTTGATAGTTGTTTTTATCAGAAAAATAATTAAAATTTAAGCTAACTCGATCCGTTGGATATTCAGCGCGTAGCAGCTACGAAGTAAATACTGTAGAGCAGGTGCATGGAAAGAAAATGTTATATTTATAGGTTATGGAACAAAAAATGGTAAACAATTTTAAGTTATGAAAAAATTACTAATAATTACTATTCTTTTTTTATTTAGTTGTAATCAAAATTTAAAACATCAAAAAGTTTATTATTCTGATGGAAGTATTGAGGCATCTTTTTATGTAGACAAAAATGGAAAAATGCAAGGAGATGCAATTACATTTTATAAAAATGGAAAAATATCTAGCTCCAATTTTTTTATTAATGGAAAAGGAAATGGAATTTACAAGATGTTTTATCCAAATGGAAAAATAAAATCTTTAATGCATTTAAAAAATGATTTATTTGATGGTTTAGCTTATTATTTTGATTCTTTAGGAAATATTGAATCTGAAATTTTATATAAAAATGAAAAAAAATTAAAAGGTAAATATTTTTATAAAAACGGTACAATCGAACATATTCAGAGCTTAGTATATTTTAAAAATAAAAATGAACTTCCGAACTGTGAAGTATTTTTCAATCATAAAGGAAAAATATTGTTTGATACAAAAAATAATAAGAATTCACGTTTTGTTAAAATTGATTTTGTAAATAATAATATTTTGAAAGTAAAGTTATTTGGGTTATTTAATGATTCAATTGTTGTAAAATACAAACAAAATTTTAATGATGAAAATAACATTATTAGAACAATTCTTACCAATAACCAAAAATTAAACGAAATAATACTTGATATTAAACCTACAGATTATTATAATGGAAGTCTTAATATATTAATTGAGACATATCAATTTCGATCGTTACCAAATATAAAATTAGAACCAGGTTTTTCCGAAATGTATATACAATTAGATAAAGGCGAAAAACCAGCGAAATTTAATATTGATCCCATTTTATAGAGAAAGTGGTTAAAAAGTTTAAATATAAATTTGGGAATTATATCCCTATTCGAATAGTCATTTTTGCAGTCCTATTCATTATTTGGGCTTTGTATACCCCCACTGCGACTCATTTACCTTCCCATTACGCTGGAAGCATTTTAGAAAAATATAAATATAACCAAGGCTAATTACTTATTAGATATTATTTTCTAGCTTTGGAGTAACGTTACCGCAGGATTACAAATCCAGCGGAGCAGGGGGCAACAAAAGTTTATAAAAAAGTATATCATGGAACATTTTAAAAGAATAATCTTGATTTTACCGTTATTTTATTTTTTACATTCATGTGAACAAAAAAAATGTGAAGGCTTTAACATTAAAAAATTACCCTTAAAAAATATTCGTTTTGATAAAATTATTTCATATTCAAATGGAATAGATACTTTAGAACTAATACAAGATTATTTTTATCAATCAAAAGAAATTAATTCTTTTTCTCGTAATATTGATTTATGTAATCCAAGTTTTGAAGTTGCGTATCAAGACAAAGATAATCTGCTAAATATAAATTATGATTTCAGTTATACGCCATCAATAAATAAAAACGTTAATTTATATCTACTAATATTAAAATCACATATTGAAATAAATTTAAATAATATAGATAATAATAAAAAACAAATTTTTATCCAAAATCGTAAGAATACTTTCTCATTAGATGCTTCAAAAACAGAATTAATAAAAAAAATTCAACTTGAAAAATTAAAAGTAATTATGTTTGAAAAATTTAATGGCGAAAGGTGGTTTTTAATAAAAAATAGGTTTGCAAATCCAGCGGAGCGGGAGTAGAAAGCCAGCTAAAATTGATAAAAAAATTGACGGACAATGAAAAACTATATATTTAAGATTCTTTTGTTTGTATTAATTATTAATAATAATTTGTGTTTTTCTCAAAGTGACAAAAATAAAGTATTAGATAGTAATTCAAACTTTGAAATTCAAAAGATATTACAAATTCCAAATTATTTTTTGTTTGATACAATATTTACAAAAACAAAATTTGTCTCATTTATTAATAGTGATAGTACTTTTAGTGTTGAGAATATTTCAATAACATATAAATGTGGTGATTTCGATTTCACAATAAATTATTTTAAAAAAAATGGAAATATTTATTTTGACAAAGGAAGTTTAGATTTATTTTATTTGCTTAATAGAACTATTGACAGTAATAATTTACCATATTATAACGTAATATTAAATAAAATTAAAACTCAAAAAATAGGTGTTAAAAAAATCAGTAATATGACTAAAAATATTGGAACTTATAATGATAAAATACTAAATAAAAATCTAATGTTTTTTTTAACTTTCACATTATATGATTTTTCCACTTTAAAAAATTATGCGGATAATCAAAATGAATATCTTTTGCTTTCAAAATATTTATCATTTCCCAAAATAAAAGAATCTATAATGCCATTAATATGTTTCAAAAGCTCAAGTGCAAGAACTAATGAATATCTAACAAAAAGAAGATTAATCTATCTTGATTTGATAAATTATAGAGTAATAAGCGATCAAATATTATGTGATGTTTGGAAATACTTTAGGTAATGTTTCCCCGCTGCGACTCATTTACCTTCGGTGCTTCTTCGGGATGCAATGCTTCGCTAAAAATGAACTTAAATTTGTAGCGAAAAACTAATAAAAACATCCACTATTCAACACTTTATCCCATTAAAACTGAAACAAAGCTGAGCAACACCTATCAAAAATCTATGCAAAAAAGTTACTGTTTTCCAAAAACAAATGTTTTATATTTGGAAGACTTAAATCTTTATCGTAATATTGCAATATAGAATTATTAAATATTTCAAATAATTCTTTAAATTATGTAACGATGGGAATATCAAAATCAGATTTCTTTACAGAAGAACAAAATGAAATTTCAAATTTAATGAAGGCATTA
>CANGHX010000215.1 GCA_947453715.1 Flavobacteriales bacterium
ACTTCTTTTTATGCGTAATTATCAATCTCAAAGAAAGATTATACGTTAAATAATTCCAAACCCAGTTCAAGAAAACAAGAAATCGATTTCGAATACCTAAAATTGATTTTAAATGTACAACCATCCAAACTGCCCAAGCAAAAAACCCTTGGAATTTATAGTTTGGTAATTCAACAACTGCTTTGTTTCTTCCAACCGTTGCCATGCTTCCCAAATCTTTATATTCAAAAGGAATCAAATCTGAATTTTCAACAATTCTTTTTAAATTTTTAGCTAGATTTTTTCCTTGTTGAATTGCCGGTTGAGCCATTTGAGGATGACCCTTCGGATATTTTTCAGATTGCATGCATGCCACATCTCCAAGAGCAAATATATTTTTCGTTCCTTGAATTTGATTGAATTCATCTACAGCAAATCGACCTCCTGGAAGATAAACACTTTCTTCAAAACCAGAAATACTATTTCCTTTAATACCTGCAGACCAAATCAATGTTTTTGTCGGGATTTTGCTTTCATCTTTTAATGTAACAAACTCACCATCATAACCAACAACATTTGTATTGTTATGTACTTCTACACCCAATTTCAATAAATACTCTTTTGCTTTTACACAAGATTCATCAGTCATAGCATTCAAAACTCTTGGAGAACCTTCCAATAAAACAATTTTCATTTTCTTAAAATCCATTTCTGGATAATCTTTTGGTAGAATATAACTTCGCATTTCAGCTAAAGTACCCGCAACTTCAACACCTGTTGGTCCACCACCAACAATTACGATATTCATGCATTTTTCTCTTTCCTCCTCAGAAGTTGCATTCACAGCATCTTCTAATCGTTGGAAAAACGTATTCCTTATGGATAACGCTTCAGATATACTTTTCATTGGCATTGCAAACTTCTGTATCTGTTCATTACCAAAAAAGTTTGTATCCGCTCCGGTTGCAATAATTAAATAATCAAATTGAATTTCACCAATAGTTGTTTCTATGATTTTAGCTTGTACTTGAATATTATTTACTTCAGCTAATCTAAAATGAAAATGCTTTTCATTGTGGAAAATTTTTCGAAAAGGAAAAGCAATTGAACTTGGCTCCAAACCAGCTGTTGCAACTTGATAAAACAAAGGCTGAAATTGATGATAATTATTTCGATCAATTAATACTACTTGAAAGTATTCTTTGGAAATATCTTGAGCTAATTTTAGTCCACCAAATCCACCACCAACAATTACGACTCTTTTTTTATCTGAATTAGGAATGTTTGCGTTCATGAAACTACATTTTTAGATTATGGGTAAATGTAGTTTATTATCATTCATTATACTGTTAAAAAAGAATAAATTTCAACTCAAAATAAAATTTTTTCATTTATAATTCTGATTTTTATCGTCAAGAAAATTTAAGTAAAATGATCAATGAAAACCATGAAGTAATTGTACATAATTCAAGAGAATCGTTTAACGAACTAAAAAATGGAAATGCTCGGTTTCTTGCAGGTAAGTCTATCAATACGAATTATTTAGAACAAATTGAACAAACAAAGAGAGGACATGAAGCGCATGCAGTAATCCTATCTTGTATGGACGCTCGAGTACCACCCGAAATTATTTTTGACCAAGGTATTGGAAATGTTTTTGTAATTCGTAATGCTGGTAATTTAGAAGATGAAAACGTAATTGGAAGCATTGAATATACTGTTAGATATTCTAGCGCAAAATTAATTGTGGTGATGGGACATAGTCATTGTGGTGCTGTTACTGGTGCTTTAAATGATATTCAGCATGGTCATTTATCTCAATTAGTTGAACAAATCAAACCTGCAATAAAAACAGATAAATCTAGCCCTCATATTTTGACTGATACTGCAAAATTTAGTGTTTTACAAACGATAAGTGATATTAAGGAAAGAAGTGAATCAATTAGCGAATTATTGAAAGAGGAAAAGATTTCAATAATAGGTGCTTATTATGAAGTAGAAACTGGAGAAGTATTTTTCTTTGAATGAAAAAAGGTGGTTTCGACTTCGCTCAACCACCTTTAATTAAATTATTTTTCTTGAAATATTCCTGCGATTATTTCATCGTCTACTAATTCTGGAATTGTCACTTTTAATAAAGGTTCAGCTTCCATTGCACGCTTAATTGCAAAAATAGCACCTTCATTTCTAGCCCAACTTCTTCTTGATATCCCATTGTTCACATCCCAATGCAACATCATTTTCAATCTTCGATCAGCTTCTTTAGTTCCGTCCAATAACATTCCAAAACCACCATTGATAACTTCTCCCCAACCTACTCCACCACCGTTGTGGATAGAAACCCAAGTTGCACCTCTGAAACTATCTCCAATAACATTTTGAATAGCCATATCAGCTGTAAACCTTGAACCGTCATAGATATTAGAGGTTTCTCTATATGGAGAATCTGTTCCTGAAACGTCATGATGATCTCTTCCTAAAACAACAGGTCCTATTTCACCTCTTTCGATTGCTTGATTAAATGCTTCTGCAATTTTCATCCGACCTTCTGCATCCGCATATAAAATACGTGCTTGAGATCCAACTACTAATTTGTTTTGTTGAGCACCTTTAATCCAACGGATATTATCTGCCATTTGTTGTTGAATTTCAGAAGGACTATTTTTCATCATCTCTTCTAAAACTTGGCAAGCTATTTCATCTGTTTTCTGTAAATCTTCAGGTTTTCCTGAAGCACACACCCATCTAAAAGGTCCAAAACCAAAATCAAAACACATTGGTCCTAAAATATCTTGAACATAAGAAGGATATTTAAAATCTATTCCATTTGCAGCCATAATATCGGCTCCAGCTCTTGAAGCTTCCAATAAGAAAGCATTTCCATAATCAAAGAAATAAGTCCCTTTAGCTGTATGACAATTAACTGAAGCTGCATGTCGAACTAAAGTCTCTTGAACTTTTTGTTTAAAAAATTCAGGGTTTTCAGCCATTAGTAAGTTTGACTCCTCAAAACTTAATCCAACTGGATAATAACCACCAGCCCATGGATTGTGAAGAGAAGTTTGATCAGAACCTAATTCAACAAATATGTTTTCTTTGTCAAAGCGTTCCCAAACATCAACAACGTTTCCAACATAAGCAATAGAAACAACCTCTTTCCCTTCTTTCGCTTTACGAACACGAACACAAAGTTCATCTAAATTATCAATCAATTCATCAACCCAACCTTGAGAATGACGAACATTAGCAGCTTTAGGATTGACTTCCGCAGTAACAGAAACACATCCTGCAATATTCCCCGCTTTTGGTTGTGCGCCTGACATACCACCTAAACCAGCAGTAATAAACAATTTTCCTTCTAAACCTTCTCCATTTTTAGAAATTTTTCTTCCGGCATTTAAAACAGTAATAGTCGTACCGTGAACAATTCCTTGTGGACCTATATACATATAAGAACCTGCTGTCATTTGTCCATATTGTGTAACACCTAATGCATTAAATTTCTCCCAATCATCCGGTTTTGAATAATTTGGAATCATCATACCATTAGTCACAACAACTCTTGGTGCTTCTTTATGTGAAGGATACAATCCCATAGGATGACCTGAATACATAACCAATGTTTGCTCATCAGTCATTTCAGCCAGATATTTCATTGTTAAACGATACTGAATCCAATTTTGAAAAACTGCACCATTTCCACCATAAGTAATTAACTCATGAGGATGTTGTGCTACTGCATAATCTAAATTATTCTGAATCATCAACTGAATAGCTTTCGCTTGTTCTGATTTCCCTGGATAATCTGAAATTGGACGAGCATACATTTGATAATCTGGTCGATATCTAAACATATAAATTCTTCCATATGTTTCTAATTCTTCCATAAATTCAACAGCTAATTCTTCATGCTGCTCTTTAGGAAAATATCTTAATGCATTTCTTAATGCTAATTTTTTCTCATCAGGAGAAAGTATATCTTTCCTTTTAGGAGCATGATTAATTGAATATTCGTATTCTTTTTTTGCGGGGATATGTTTTGGAATCCCTACTAAAATATCTTGTTGAAAATCGTTTAAGTTCATTTCGTAGTTTTTTGCAAAGTTACATGAAATTAATTCAAAATAGAATCATTTTATCACATTAAAACTTCCATTAAATCTATATTTTTCATCATTGAATTTATCCTTAGTTTCGATCATCCAATTATAAGTCCCATCAATTACTTTTCGTCCATTATATGTTCCATCCCAAAAATCTTCAGGATCATTTGTTTGCCATATAATTTCTCCCCAACGATTATAAACTTCAAGTTTATAATCAAACACATCAATTCCATCAATTGTAACTTTCCAAACTTGATTAAATTCATCTCCATTAGGAGTAAAACAATTCGGTGCATATAATATTACTTCAGGTAAAACAACCACATAATTAATAGATGAATCAATACAACCAAAATCAGAAGTTGCAATTAATTTAACTTCATATGAAGCCGCTACTCCTTCTGGAAAATGAGTTTTCGGATTTTCAGCGATTGAAAATGAAGGCGAACCTCCTTGAATAAACCATTCAAATTGAGTACTATTAAATGTAGTATTGGCAAAAGATACATTGGTATTAAAAACTTTTACAGGATTTGGATAAAAGCTAAAGTTTGGTATTGGTTTAGGCATGGAAATCAAACACGATAATTTATTTAACGAATCAACACATCCATTTGGAGAAGTAACAATTAACTTTACATTATAATAGCCTTCCTTTAAAGGGGAAGTTGATATTACTTCTTGATCATTAATCACTTCGCCATCTGATATAATCCACTTCAAGTGGCTAAAATCATTAACACTCGTAGCGTTTCTTATAGTAAAAACTGCAGGATCACATATACTATCCTGATCAATTGTAAATAAAGGAACTGGTATAGGAAAAAGGGAAACTGCTGAATTCAAAACCAAAGGAGTTGATTCACAATTATCTGTTATTGTAACTGTATATTGAGTCGTTAACGGTGGATTGGCTTGAATTGTACTTGTAGGTCCAATATTAGTTTCTCCACTGCTCCAAACAAAATGGTAATTTGTTGTATTTCCTCCCAACACTGTTGCAATTATGTTTGTTGGATATCCAGGACAAATTGACGTATTCGGTGTAATTGTTCCTGTCAAAGAATCAAATAGAGTAACATGAATGCTATCTGTTCTTGATATACAACCATTTTCATTTTCAGCGAAAACATGGAAATAA
>CANGHX010000216.1 GCA_947453715.1 Flavobacteriales bacterium
AATAAATCTTCAAACTCTTGTTTTCTTTCTCTTGCTAATGAAATTTCAATTCCATTTTCCATAATAATTGTGTTTTTACCTTTTAAATACTTTTCTATATAATTTAAGTTAATTAAGTTTGAACGATGAGCTCGATAAAAAAGTGGTCTATTCTCAAGTAAATCCTCGAAAAACTTTAAGCGTTTACTAACTAATATTTTGCTTTTATCCTTGAAAATAACATTTGTATATGCACCTTCAGCAGCAAATACGATAATATCTGAAATTTCAACAAAAGTCAATCCATCCATCAAAGGCAAAGCAATTTTTTTAACGTCTTCACCTTTATATACATTTTTTAATATTCCTATTTGGTCTTTAAAATTCTCAGTTGAACGTCTTTTTTCTGCTTTTTCAATTGCTTTTTGCAGTTGTTCAATTTCTACCGGTTTTAATAAGTAATCGATTGCAGAAACCTCAAATGCTTTTAAGGCATATTGATCATAAGCTGTCACAAAAATGACTTCAAAATTAACTTCTTGGATAAAATCAAATAATTCAAATCCATTGTATTCAGGCATTTCAATATCCAAAAAAACAATGTCTGGTTGAACTCTTTTAATTTCTTCAAGAGCTTCTAGTACATTCGAACATTTTGCCTCAACACTTACTGAGGGACAAAATTCTTTAATCAATGTTGAGAGCGTATTTCTTGCTCTATCCTCATCGTCTACTATAATTGCTTTTAAAGTATGCATACAATCTAATTTTCTAATACAAATAAACGCATCATTCATTGAAAAGAGCAAATCTACTTTATGAAATGCACAATCGAATTTATAAACGTCAAATTGGTAGGACAATTATTACTTTTGTTCCAAGTGAATTATCTCCTTCTACTAAATCAATGATTTCAAATTTGAAATTTTCTTGATCCATTTTATTCAGTAATTCAATTCTTTTCTCTGTCGCTTCAGTTGCAAAAGAACGATGTTTCACTGCTCTCCGTTCTTTGATTTCATTCGCATGTTTTCGACCAACACCATTGTCAATTAATGTACAAACAATTGTTTCTTCTTTAATTTCAAAATTGATTGATAATTTTTTTATCCCTTTTTTGTGAAGTAAACCATGTTTAATTGCATTTTCAACAAATGGTTGAATGATCATGGAAGGAATATGAATTTCATACGTGTCAATCGAATGGTTCCAGTCAATTTCATAGGTGAAATCATCTCCAAATCGAAGCCTTTCTAATTCAAGGTATAAATTCAAAATCTCAATTTCATCCTGAAGAGAAATTTTCTCCATCCCTGATGCATCCAATATTTTACGCATTAATTTGCTAAACTTTGATAGATAAAGATTTGAATTCTTGATGTCTTTTTCCAATACTAAATCTTGAATCGAATTTAATGCATTGTACATAAAATGTGGATTCATTTGTGCCTTTAATGCTGTCAATTGAGAGGATATTAATTTCGAATGTAGCAATGCTCTTCTTCGGATAAAACGTATTCTAATAATAAAAAACGTTGCAATTATCCCCACGGAAATAATAGTTATCAATAAATAAAACCACCATTTTTCCCAAATTGGACTTTCAATTTGAATTGGTAATTGAATCAACTCACTAGAAATACCTGATTCATTCATCGATTTTATCTCTAACAAAAAAGAACCAGATGGTAAATTTGAAAGTATTAGCGATTTATTTTGAACTGGAATTTTTATCCACTCTTTGCTTAAATTTTTAATACGGTATAAATAATAAAATTCGGATTTACTTTTAAACGAAACAGATGATAGATTTATATGTATGTTTTGATGTCTATAACTTAATTTCAATTCATTTCTTGAAGAATAATCAGAATTTCCTATTTTGATCGATTGAATTTTAATATTTGGAGTAATGGAATTAATCGACCTGAAATTCTCTGGAAAAACCATTAATCCATTGTTTGTTGCAAGATAAACTTTGTTGTTAAAAATTTCAATCGATTTAATTTCTGTTGCATTTATACCAGAAGATTTACTAAAATTAGAAATTACTCCATTAATAATATTTATCCTAAATAAATAAGTATTCCCGCATGCCCATATGTATTTCTTGGAGGCATTTAAACACTTAATTTCATTTTCTAATAATCCATTTTTAGTATCAAATGATTTTAAAAACCTGTTATTTTGGAAAACAATTAATCCATCAGAAATACTAGCTATCCAAAGTTTATTTTCTTTAAAGACAATTGAAGATGCATAAATCGGTTTTCCGTGAAACATTAATTGCTTTAATTTCTGATTTTGATAAGAACAAACTCCCTCATTTAAAATAAAAAAAATACGATTGTTCGCTTTGTCAACTACACAATTTCTACCTCCTGTTTTTTTGATAACAATTAATTTAGATTGATCTCCCTTTTGAAAATCACGCATTCCAATTTTAAATACAAAATCTGAAGTCAAATAATAAAATGTATCCTTGAAAATTAAAAAATCTCTAATATTAAAGAATGGTAAAGGTTTATATTGATTGTCTTTAAAAGCTGTTAATTGACCATGTGCAATATATGTAGTACCATTATATGTTTGAATTTTTTTTGTTGTAATGAATTTTTGATTGGACTTAATATCAATATTGAGAAGCTTATTATTATCACTTAAAATTTCACTAATTCTTCCTGAACCAAAACCAATCATTACCTGTTTTTGATTCATTATTCCAATTGCTGAAACATTTTTGTCAATCATTGAGCAATTGGTCGGATCAAATTTGACAACATGCAACGAAGGAATTACAAATATCCCATCATTCAACGAACTAAACCAATACATTCCTTCACGATCTTTAGTACAATAGCTTATTCTTTTATCACTTAACAAACCATTTATCTCATCAAGGTTACCAGATTGAATTGTATCTCTAAATACTCCTACTGAACTGCAAATCCATGTTTCATTATTGCCTAACGTCAATATTTTATAAAGAATAACATTTTTGTTTTTTGTAAAATAATGTTTTAGTGGCTCAATTTTATCCTTAACTAATTTACTGATCACATATTCTTTACCGTGTCTTTCCTCAGAAAGAAAGTAGAGATTATTATCCTTTAGATAAAAAGAAGTTTTTGTTTTAATTAATTCTACATTTGAAGAAATTGGTATGTAAATAAATATCTTGTTAATTGGATTGAACTGATAAACACCAAAAAAATTCTGACTTAAATATATTTTTCCTTTAAATGAGGCAATATCTACAGCAAAACTGTTTTTACCTTTGGAATTTGGCACTATATAATTTGCTATTCTATGTCCAACATCATTAAATAAACTTAACTGATTATTAGAAACAATCCATATATTACATTGATCATCCAATGTAAAAATATTATTTGCTGTATTCTGATTTAAATCTGCTATTAATTTTAATGAATCATTATTAACGCGATAAACTTGACCATTAAAATTTCTACACCAAATTCTACCTTTTTTATCTAATTGAAGTCCTGATATGCTCCTTCCATTTTGATTCGAACATTTAAATTGAACGTATTCAAAACCATCATATCTAAATAATCCAGCATCACAGCCAATCCACATATAACCAAAATCATCTTGCAATACTTGATAAACTTCGTTTGAAGGTAAACCGCTTTCATCATTAATTGTATATGAGTATGGATGTTGAGATTTAGCAGAAAATATCGAACAAAACGTTAATAATAAAATCAAGAAATACTTTAACTTATTCAATCTAATGTAATTTTGATGTGAATTTAATCAAAAATATTATACCATAAAACCATATAAACACAGGCTTTAAATAAATTAAAATTAAAATACGCTAACTTTTTTTAAAAATAAATTTTGTCAATCAGAATATTCAATTTATATTTGATTAAATATTCGTCAAAACAATGTTTACAAAATGAGCAAATTAAAATTTTTAAAAGTTGGAGATAAAGCTCCGATGTTTATAGGTAAAAATCAAACTGGAGAAACAATCTATTCTTCTGATCTAATTGGTAAAAAATGGGCCATCTATTTTTACCCAAAAGATAGCACACCTGGTTGTACGATGCAAGCATGTAACATTAGAGACAATTATTCTTCATTAGTTGAAAAAGGTATTCACATCTTTGGAGTTAGTGCTGACACAGAAGCTTCACATCAGAAATTTATCGAAAAACAACAATTAAATTTCCCGCTGATTGCAGATGTAGATAAAACAATCATAGAAGCATATGGAGTTTGGGGACATAAAAAATTCATGGGAAAAGAATACGATGGAATTCATCGTACAACATTTGTCGTGAACGAAAAAGGAATTATTATAGGAATCATTGATAAACCAAAGACAAAAGCACACGCAGAAGAAATTTTTGAAATTTTTGAAAAAGAAATTTAGTACGTAAATAGATTACGATCATCTAACTATATCTTTGTATCATAAATAAAAACAATATATAACCATTCGTTGAAATCAGTAACGAAGATTGAAAACGAAGTAAAACAAAAGCGATATGGCAGCAAAAGAAGTAAACGCAGACAAATTAAAAGCTTTACAGCTTACAATGGAGAAATTAGACAAAACATACGGTAAAGGAACCGTTATGAAATTGGGAGATTCTCCGATAGTAGATATTGAAGTTATTCCTTCAGGTTCTTTAACATTGGATTTAGCACTTGGTGTTCAAGGTTATCCAAAAGGACGTATAGTTGAAATCTTCGGACCTGAATCATCAGGTAAAACAACATTGGCAATTCACGCAATTGCAGAAGTTCAAAAGCAAGGTGGAATTGCTGCGTTTATAGATGCGGAACATGCATTTGACCAATTTTACGCACAAAAATTAGGTGTTGATGTAGGAAATTTATTGATTTCACAACCAGATAATGGAGAACAAGCATTAGAAATTGCTGATAACTTGATCCGTTCAGGAGCTGTCGATCTAGTGGTAATTGATTCTGTAGCTGCTTTAACACCAAAAGCAGAGATTGAAGGAGAAATGGGTGATTCACAAATGGGATTACAAGCACGTTTAATGTCAAAAGCATTAAGAAAATTAACTGGTTCAATCAATAAAGCAGGATGTTGTTGTATCTTCATTAATCAATTACGTGAG
>CANGHX010000217.1 GCA_947453715.1 Flavobacteriales bacterium
ATTTTAGTTACTGCGACAGATAATTGTGGTAATTCTCAAACTTGTCAAATGACGATTAACTATACAGCAAATGCTAGTGTAGAGGAATTGGCTGGTTCAACTGAATTATCAATATTCCCAAATCCGACAAACGGAGAATTGACTGTTAATTATTATTTAGCAAACGAATCTTCAGTTATCGTTGATTTAACTGATTTAAATGGTAAAGTTGTTTCAAGATTAGTAGATGAAAATGCTGGTTCTGGAAATTATTCAAAACATTTAAATGTAAGTGGAACAACTAAAGGAATTTACTTTGTGAAATTACAAATGAATGGAACGGAAACATTCAAAAAATTGATTATTGATTAATCAAATTACTTATTAAATGAAAATGGAGATGTTTTTCGCATCTCCATTTTTTTTGTTTAATATTTATTATTCAGCTTTTGCTTTCCACTTCCGAAGGATAAAGAAGAATGCTAGAATTCCAATTAATGCATAGAAGAAGAAGAAATTTGGACTCATCAAAATAGAATCTTTACTAACTCTATCTGATCCATAACAAGCCGATTTAATATATGTCCATCTAGTTAGTTCATTATAATACAATACGCATAGCATAATGTAATTTGGTGCTAATAAGTAAAAGAGATTTATAAAAAGTGTTGTAATTTTTTTACCGAAAAATGAAGAATTGACACTTGTAATTGCTAAGATTATTATGATTAATCCTGTCACTAAAAAAGAGATAAGAAATGAACCTTGACTGTTCCCAAATGAATTCGTATAAATGATAATTAAACTATTAATGATAATTAATACACCAGCCACTGGAATACTAATCAAGAAGCTTTTAATGACGGTGAATTCAAAACAGATAAACAACCAAACTAAGAACAAGGAAATAAAAGCAAAAATCAATAGACTATATTCCTGGAATACACTTTTTTCTGATATCTTGAAATTAATAAAAATGGATTCCAATGAAGCTTTATCGTAGAAGTATACATGTTGATTCGCCATGTATTTAATCGTTTCTTTTTTACGTTTTAAAACAGATTCGATTTGATTAATTTCATCTTGTTTGTTGTAATTTGAAAAACGATCTTCGTAAGATTTAACGATTGATGTTTTGAAATTTAAAAACTTCTTGTACTTTAAAAATCGAACAATGTGTTTTGCATTTATCTGATGATCAATCGTGTATTTTGAACAAATCGCATTGAATTCATCAATTGAATTTTGAATAGCACTGTATTTCTTATTTCTAACCCAATCGTAAACTTTAGGAGCATAATTTGTTTTGTATTCTTTTTGATAATAGTTCCCACCATAAATGTAACGATCTGTTATTTTTTTGTTTGTAATCAATATATTAGAGAAATTGATTATTTCATTTTCTTTTGGTGCATCTAATTCTTCTTTTGAATAAATTTTACAAATGACTTTCTCAGGATTACATTTTTTTCCATTAATATCAAAACGATATGATTTGAAATAAATTGATTTATGACTATTTTCTTCAATCTCAAATTTTTCTTGATATTCTCTTGGGTCAAATGATTTATAATTGTTTTGTTGGTCTCTTATAACTGAAACTTCATCGTTCCAATCATTTTTATTTTTATCGAAGTTGATATTTTCAACAGGATAAGGTTTTGGATAAACGCGGTAATCAATTCTATAATCAGCTGGATTATTGATTAAAAAAGCGTTAGCAATGTTTAATTTATTTATTTCTAACTTCAATTCATTTGGATCAAAATAACTTCTTGTTTTTGAAATACATCCTTTCGTGAATGGGTAATAAGCAGAAACTAAAAGTGTAAAAGGAATAAATAAAAGAAAAAACAGCTTTGTAAAATAGCCTTTTTGTATGGGGTATAAATTTTTAAATGCATTGTTCTTATAAAAGTAAATGGCCCAAATACAAATTACAATGATGCAGAATATGATATGGAAAAGGATGTATAAACTTTCAAAGTAATAGTTGAAAATAGTTTCACTTTTAAGTATGTCTAATGAAATTAAATTGTACCCTAAAATGAATGAAATCAACCAGAAGAGAAGACTAACAACCGTTAATTGTATTGCTTTTGAATGCCAAAGCAAAGGATGATTCTCCAATAAATAATCCGTAAATTTTTTATATAAATTCATACTGCTTAGATTAAATGAAAAGTCGTTTAGTGGATTGAGAAATGTTTCTAACGTATTTTATCTCAATTGAATGGTGAATAAGGGCTGAAAGAGTTTTATTAAAACCATTTTCGTCTTCAATTTTTAATAAGTACATGCCTCCATTAAAATCCATTTTTTTGATTTTAATATCTTTCAGTGCTTCATTTAGTTCGTCTCTTGTACAAGTTACGTCTAACTCCATGAAACATAAAGTTGTTTCATTATTCGCATCTGAAAGATGTGTCGGTTGACCATTTTTAAGGAATAAAACTTTGTCGGAAACTTTTTCCACCTCAAACAACTGCTGTGAACTTAAAATAATACCAATTGGATTGGAAATGCTTTGAGATAAATTCTTTAAATCTTCTAAAACTATTTGTTGTGCTAAAACATCTAAATTAGCTAAAGGTTCGTCTAATAATAAGATTTTCGGAGCTCTTAAAAATGTTCTGGCCAATTCAAAACGCATTTTATAGCCTGAAGAAAGTTCGTCCCAATTGTGATTTCTGTAATTCCAAAGTCCAAAACGAATGATCATCATGTTGACCATTAATTCATTTTCTTCTCCTTTCATTCCGTAATGACTTGCAGCGTATTTTAAATTGCTTTTTAAAGAGCCATACCATTTTGGTGTTCGTTGAGGAATGTAAGTTAATTTTGTTCGTAAATCATAATCATCTCGTTCTTCATCATCAATATTGAAGGAAATGTCACCTGAATCATAACTTAAATCTTTTGATAAAATTCGCAGTAAGGTTGTTTTTCCATTTCCATTTTCACCAACTAATCCCCAAACTTCACCTGTTTTTATGCTAAGTGATATGTCACTTAATTGGAAATTTCCTCGACCATATTTTTTTGAAAGTTCGGTAGCCTCTAAAAGTGTTTTCTGTTTTTCAGATTCAACTTCAACTTTCGAAAGTTTTTTGATGAAATCGTTTACTTTCTGATGTAATATATCTTTCGAAGGAACGTGCGTTTCTTTCCAATCAGTTAATTCTATACATTCTTTATAGAATTCAAGTTTTTTAGTATCTAAAACGCAATCGATTAATTTTCTGTAGCCTAAACTGTAATCGCCATTGTTAAAATGATCGACAACTGATTGAAGTTTTTCCTTGTATTTATGCATAAATCTTTTCAGTGTAAGTTCAATGAAAGGTATTTTAGCTAAAATAAAGGATTTATTGGTTGAAAAATAAGGTCAAGAAATTATCGTTAAACATTCAAATGTTAAACAATATAAACTTCTTAAATCAAATCGAAAAAATTATCAACTCCCAACGTTCTTTCAACGGTAAAGCCTTCTGCATATTTTACTCCAATTGCACGGCCAAACTGTTCCATTCTACCTTCGATGAAATCTAAAAATTCTTGTCCGGAAATAGGTGTTTGAGGCTCTTTGGAATTGGGATCGTAAAATTGCGTTTTATAAGCTTTTACAGCTGCCATTTTACGTTCATGAAATTCAGTTACATCAATTACGAAATCAGGTTCGATGTATTTATCTTGGATGTAATGGTAAACAAATTTTGGACGATGAGCTTCTTGAAGTTCATTCTCTTTATGTGTTTCAATTCTTCTTAATCCAGATAAAAAACAAGCTTCTGAAACTAATTTTGAAGCTCTTGAATGATCAGGGTGACGATCTAAAATAGCGTTTGCTAAAACTATTTCAGGTTTGAAACGCCTGATTTGCTCTACGATTTTTAATGTATTTGCTTTCGAATGCTCAAAAAATCCGTCAGCCATTTTTAAGTTTCCTCGGTAATGAATTCCCATTATTTTTGAGGCTTCGATTGCTTCTTCTCTTCGGGTATCAATTGTTCCCCTTGAACCTAATTCTCCTTGTGTTAAATCAATTATACCAACTTTCTTACCTTGCTGAATGTGTTTCATCAACGTACCAGCAGCAGATAATTCAATATCATCAGGGTGAGCAGCAAACGCAAGAATGTCTAGTTTCATAGTCTTAAATATCTAAGATGTCTAAATTATTGTTATTTGTTTCTTTAGAGTAAACTAGTTTCATAATAATTTTATATATGAAAATAATTGAAAAAGTTATTGATAACCAATGGGTAAGATTGAATAAAAACAAATCCCACTTAGAAATTTCAATTTTGTTTATGACTTTTGTAGTCCAATTCACATCCAAAGCTAATGATAATAAAAATGGAACAAGGCTTCTAATGATTCCAAAATCAACAATTAATTTCAACCAAGATTTTGAAGAGAACTTATTATTATATAGTTTATTTCTATCACTAGCAATAACATTAAAAATTATTAATATTACAATTGTAATAATAATCCAAATAGGTATTGTACCAAGACCATCACCCTGCGCATATGAATGTAATCCTACTAAATAATAATTAACTCCAAAAAACGTAAATAAGATAGCTGAATACCCCCAGAAACTAACAACGTTAAACGTAAATTTACTTGCAGCAGCTGGAATGTAACGTAAGTGAAGGATAATCGCATAAACCAATACAGAAACTAAAGCCCAAACTTCTTTTGGATCCCATCCCCAATATCTTCCCCATGATTCATTGGCCCAAATACCGCCTAAGAATGTCCCGATGGTAAGCATGAAAAGACCAACAGTCATTGTCATTTCAGAAACATACGTTAATTCGCTGATATGAAGTGTGATTGATTTGCCATTTTTTTCGTTTCTGAATGTGTACAAGATTAGATTTAATAAACCTAGAATACAAGCTAATCCTAAGAAACCGTAACTGCCTGTGATGATAGCAACGTGAATCATTAACCAATATGATTTTAATACAGGTTGTAATGGCGTAACTTGTGGATCCATTAAGTTCATTTCTGTAACCATAATCATCATAGAAGCTAAAATTGCTGTAGCAGCCAAAATAGATTTGTTTTTCTTTGCAAAGATGAATCCTGATAACATC
>CANGHX010000218.1 GCA_947453715.1 Flavobacteriales bacterium
ATCTACAACTGAGTCTATTTCAAATGCACCGATTAATTATTATAATGCACCATTTGAAGAAATAAATAACGTTGAAATTGCAAGATATATTACTCCTTACGGTATTAATTTTGATCTTGGTCCGAATGGGTTTTCATGGATAGTGGACGTTACAGATTATCAACATTATTTAAAAAATTTAGTTGATCTTTCTGCACATAATACTCAAGAATTAGTTGATGTTAAATTTGCTTTTATTGAAGGAGTTCCACCTAGAGATGTACATTCTAGACAGCCTATTTGGGCTGAATTTCAAAGCTACAATTATGGATTGTTAGCAGTTGATACTCTGTTAAAAGCTAAAAATATTGAGTTAAGTGATACTTCTTCAATGTTTAAAGTTAAAACAAGAATTACTGGACACGGTCAAGAAGGGAATGCTGGATGTTGTGAGTGGAATGCGAATCAACATAAGATATTATTAGATGGACAGGAGCGTTTTAATTGGTCTATTTGGGAAACATCTGATTGTGCTAATAATCCAAATATTGGACAAGGTGGAACATGGCCTTATGCTAGAGAAGGTTGGTGTCCTGGTGATATTGTAAAAACTTATGATCACGAAATCACTCCATATGTTCACCCAGGAGATACAGTTGAATTTGATTATTCTGTTACAGCCCCAGCTTCAAATGACCAAGCAGCTGGAGGTGGTAATTATGTTGCTGCTTTGGATTTAATATCTTATTCTGCTCCAAATTTTCAACATGATGGTGCAATTGTAGATGTATTAAATCCTAATAATTGGGAATATTACAGTAAATGGAATCCTACTTGTTCTAATCCAAGAATTATTATTCAAAATACTGGAGAACAACCTATGACAAGTTGTAAAATTAGATGTTGGATTTCATACGGTGATTGGATTGAGTATACATGGCATGGTAATTTAGCATTTTTAGAAAAAGAAGTTGTTGAAATTCCAGTAACTCACAATAGTTGGTGGGTCAATTATACAGGAGGGTCGCCAAGCACTAGTTTACTCAATTTTACAGCTCAATTGTTTGATATTAATGGTATTCCAAATTTAGATGAATACCCTAATAACAATGTTAAAACAACTAAGTTTGCTCCTCCAAAATCAGTAACAGGAAAGTTTTTAATTTGGTTTACAACGAATAATAAAGCGACTGAAAACAAATATCGATTAATTAATCAAAATGGTGATACATTATTCGAAAGAACAATTCTTTCGAATACAACAACTTATAAAGATACTTTTGATCTACAAGATGGTTGTTATAGTATTATATTAGAAGATTCTGATGATGACGGAATTGGATTCTGGTATTCAAGTCAAGTTGAGGGTGAAACTACAGGTAATTTCAGAGTGAAAAAAGTTGGAGGTTCAAATATAGAACAATTTCCTGCCGATTTTGGTAGATATCATAGGCTTGATTTTTCTGTTGGCTTTACATTAGAAGTTGATGAATTAACTTTAGATAATTCCATTAAAGTTTTTCCAAATCCGAACAATGGTGTTTTTAATGTTGAGTTAGATGGGAAAGTTAGCGAAAATACAACATTAGAAGTTTTTGATTTAATGGGGAGAAAGATTTATTCAGAAAAAATGGTTACTAGTAATTATTTTGCTGAATCAGAAGTTGATATTTCATTTGCTCAAAAGGGGACTTATTTTATTAAGATTTCAACAAATGATCGAACTTATTCAAAACAGTTTGTAAAACAATAATTATAATACAAATCAAAAAAATAAAAGGATGAATTTTTTTCGTCCTTTTTTTGTTTGTAATATTTCTTCGAAAATGTAAGTTGAAATGGAATATTACGATTTTAAAGACTAATTTTGAACAACTTATTTTACACAAATGAAACTAGTAGCACATTTCTATCTTTTAAATGAACATTTTTCTCAAGAACATGCAGATGCACAGCACAATGGAGAAGAATCTGAGAATAATTATAAAATCGAATGGGAAGATGAATTAGCCCTGAATTCAAATGTTTCAAATATTGAAATCGTTGAGAAAGGTAGTTATTCTATTGCAGGATCGTTTCCCGATGGTAAAGATTTTTCTTTTGAAATTGAAAACATGCGCGTTTTTAAAATTCATTCAAAAGATGGTCCTGTTACAGAATTTGCTTGTTCAGAAGAAGCGTTAGATTCATTCGATTTGAAAGAAGAAAAAGATGAATTTATATTAAAAATCTTTATGAAAGGGGAAGAACCTACGATAAATCCTATTCCTGGAATTTATATTGTAAATCAGGATTTTCCTGAAGAATTAATTGGAAATTAAGCATCAATGTTATTGAAACTTGAAGGTATTTGTTTTTCATACGAAAAGCAGATATTAAATAACATTTCTTTTTCGCTAGATGAAGGTGAATTAATTGGGATAGTTGGTAAAAGTGGAATTGGAAAAACAACTCTGCTAAAAATTATTGCTGGATTAAAAGATCCTAGTGCAGGAAATGTGTTTTTTCAAGATGCAAAAGTGTTAGGACCAATGTTTAATTTAGTTCCGGGACATGAAGATATTCAATTAGTTAACCAAGATTTCGCATTAGATATTTATCACACGGTAGAAGAGAATATTCGTGAAAAAGCTCTTTATTTACCTCGCAAAGAACGAGATGAATTGGTAGTTGAATTAATAGATTTAGTAGAATTAGATCATGTTAAAAATCATAAAGCACTAATATTATCAGGCGGTGAGCAGCAACGTTTATGTTTAGCTAGAGCGCTTGCTTGTGAGCCTAAAGTTTTACTATTAGATGAACCTTTCGTTCATTTGGATGGCAAATTAAGATCGAAAATTTCTAATTATATTCTAAAACTTAAGAAGAAACGTAAAATGGGAATTATTCTCGTTTCACATGATGGAAGTGAAGTTTTAAGTTTGGCAAATAAAATTATTCATTTTGAAAAAGGTGAAATTAAACGAATTGATACACCTTTAAATTTTTATTTTGATTCCAAAACCATAAAAGAAGCTGAGTTGTTTGGTGATATTAATAAAGTGAAAATAGGAGGGAAGTCTATACTCTTTCGTCCAAACGAATTTGAATTGACTAAGCAAAATAAATTAAGTTTGAAAGTTAAATTTATGGAAAGTGAATTTTCTGGCGCATATTTTGTCAATCACTTCTTGACGCAAAACAAAGAGAAAATTAGATTATATCATACAGAGATTTTAAATGAAACCAAAGAAATTAGCATTAAAAAAAGGAATTAGACATTTATCTTGGTCAGAAATAGGTGTTTTGATTAAAGATACTTTTGTTGAGTTTTTCAAGGAAAAAAGTTTTTTTCATGGAGCCGCACTTTCATACTATACGATTTTTGCATTAGTACCTATGTTATATCTTTCATTTGCCACTTTTGGTAAAATAGTAGGGCATGATACGATGGTTGAGATTGTAGGAAAAATGTTAAAAGAGCAAGTTGGAATTAAGGATATTGGTGGAATTATTTCTTTTTTAAATGAAATGAATCTTGAAAAGGGAAGTTTTATTTTGAATGTTTCAGGAGTAATCGCTTTAGTTTTGTCAAGTACAGCATTGTTGATGTCGTTGAGAGGTAGTTTAAATGATTTTTTTGATGTTGAAAAGACGTTTCAAAATAAGAAAAAAATGATTGTGAATACAATTACAACTCGATTAGTTTCGGTTACCATGTTAGCTGTATTTGGAGTAATTGTAATCGTATTATATTTTGCCCAAACTATATTGATTTCTTTTGGAAATGATTTTTTTAAAGAAACAAATGCTGTGAGTTGGGTGTTTATGGAGTTTGCTCAACATGGCATCTCTATATTGACTAATTTGTTAATATTTACTTTAATATTTAGATACTTGCATGATGGGTTAGTTATGTGGAAATTGGCGCTGGGTGGTGCTTTAGTAACTTCGATTTTGCTTTATTTTGGCCAACTTTTGATTAAATCGTATCTAGCGCATTACTTTTTCGCAAAGGATGGAGGTATTGCAGGTACGCTGATGATTATATTGTTGTGGACTTATTATTCTTCGCAAATAATTTTTTTCGGTGCAAAATTTACAGCAGTTTACGCAAAGACTGTAGGTAAACCAATTGTTGTTAAGGGATGATTATAATTTAATCACTTATTTGCTTATTTAATAAGAAAAACATACTTTTACTTCGAATTCAATATAATTGAAAATGGAAGTAGGAAATAATCTTAAAATATTACGTAAACGTTTAAAAAAATCCCAAGAAGATGTGGCTCAAGACTTAAAACTTAGTCGCTCTACTTATAGTGGTTATGAAAACGGTGTAGCTCAACCCAATATTGAAAATTTAGTTGCTTTTAGTGATTATTTTAAAGTTTCAATAGATGAACTTTTACGTAAAAATTTTGAGGATTTTACCGAAAATGAGTTGGAGCGAATGGATAAAGGGTTATTGACTGATGTTAAAGGACAAAAACTTCGCGTATTAACTTCTCTAGTAAATGAGCATGACGAAGAAATGATCGAATTAATTCCTATGAAAGCAAGTGCTGGATACGCTCGTGGATATGCAGATCCAGATTATTTAAAAGTATTGCCAACATTTAATTTACCTTTTTTATCAAAGAACAAGAAATATAGAACCTTTCCTATACAAGGAGATTCAATGCCTCCAGTCGTTGAAGGTTCATTTGTTATTGCTGAATTTGTTCAGAATTGGATGACGATTAGAAATGCCACTCCTTGCATTGTTGTAACAAAAGAAGATGGGATCGTTTTCAAAATCGTTCATAATCTCTTAGATTCGACTCAGTCATTTCAATTATGTTCGACAAACCCCTTTTACAAGCCTTATTTTGTGCATGTGAATGACATATTAGAAATGTGGAAGTTTGTTAATTATATTTCACCTGAATTACCTGAAATAAGAATGGATGATCATGACTTATCTCGTTCATTGCAAGAATTACAAAAAGAGGTGCATGAGTTGAAATCAATGATAAATAGATAATTTTAATAGAAATATAGAATTATCAAAACTTTTGACTAACTTTGCACCCGAATAATTTATTTATTAACTGAAGTTTCGTACTTCAACTTATAAAACAAAA
>CANGHX010000219.1 GCA_947453715.1 Flavobacteriales bacterium
GAAATGGAAAGACAAAAGGAAATTCATAAAAGTTAATTTCGAAAAATAAAGTAGAATGAATTTTAAAAATAGTACAGCAGAACGTTCAATCATTACAAGAGATACTGTTCACTTAGAAGAAAAAACAGGAAATATCTATGAATCGATAGTTGCTCTTTCAAGACGTTCAAACCAAATTAGTGTTGAATTAAAAGAAGAATTAACTCAAAAATTACAAGAGTTTGCTTCTTCAACAGATAACTTAGAAGAAATTTTCGAAAACAGAGAACAAATCGAAATCTCTAAGTTCTACGAAAAACTTCCAAAACCAGTTTCTATGGCTATGGATCAGTTATTAGCAGATGAAATTTATATGCGTAAACCAGACGCAAAATAAAATAAGATGAAAAATAAACGCATTCTTCTGGGAATTACAGGAGGGATTGCAGCTTATAAAATTACATCTCTTATTAGATTATTAATAAAATCAGGGGCAGAAGTCAAATGTATATTGACTCCTGCCTCTTGTGATTTTATAAGTCCCTTAACTGTCGCTACACTTTCAAAAAATCCAGTTGGTATTGAATTTTGGAACAAAGAAGATGGTTCTTGGAATAATCATGTAGAATATGGTTTATGGGCAGATCTTTTTGTAGTTGCTCCATTAACAACAAACACCTTGTCAAAAATGGCAAATGGAGCTTGTGATAATTTATTACTAGCGACTTATTTCTCCATGAAATGTCAAACAATCGTTGCACCTGCAATGGATCTTGACATGTATGCTCATCCTTCAACAAAACGCAATTTAGCAACATTAAAACAAGATGGCGTGAAAATTATTCCTGTTGAAAAAGGTGAATTAGCAAGTGGTTTAGTTGGTGAAGGTAGAATGGCAGAACCAGATACGATTTTTCAATCGATTGCAGATTTCTTTCAATCAGAAAATGATTTGGAAGGTCAAACAATATTGATTACTGCCGGGCCAACCTACGAATCAATTGACCCAGTTCGTTTTATTGGTAATCATTCTTCAGGTAAAATGGGATATGCGATTGCAGAAAACTGTTTAAATCGAGGAGCGAACGTGATTTTGGTTTCAGGACCGACGAAATTAACTTTAAGTCATCCCAATTTAAAATTGATAGCTATTCAATCAGCTGAACAAATGTTTTCTGAAGTTCAAAAAGAATGGAAGAATTCAACGGTTGGAATCTTTTCAGCAGCTGTAGCAGATTATCGGCCAGAAGTTGTAGCAGATCAAAAGATTAAGAAGAAAGATGATTCATTGACTTTAACATTGATTAAAAATCCTGATATCCTTTCTTGGGCTGGTGCTAACAAAACAGATAAGCAAGTTCTAGTTGGTTTTGCTTTAGAAACAACCAATGCGATTGAAAATGGAAAAGATAAATTATCTAGAAAAAATCTTGATTTAATTGTTGTGAATACCTTGGAAGATGAGGGAGCTGGATTTGGTCATGATACAAACAAAATTTCTATCATTGATAATCACAATAAAATAACTAGATTTGAGTTAATGACTAAAAGTCAAACTGCAATTGAAATTGTGGACTATTTGAAAAAATATATAAAATGAAGCATTTTTTAGTTCTTATTAGTTTTTTCTCATTGTTTTCGTATGGACAAGAATTGAATTGTCAAGTATCAATCATCACGAATGCAAAATTAGAAATTACCTCTGTTGAGATTGATGTATTAAACCAATTGAAGCAAACGATCACTGATTTTATGAATAATACGCAGTGGACGAAAGATAAATTTAAAATAGAAGAACGTATCAATTGTCAGATACAATTACAAATTGATAAAATCCCATCAGCTGGATCATTTTCTGGTTTTATGCAAGTTCAATCTTCTAGACCAGCTTTCAATTCATCTTACAATACGATGTTATTCAATTTTCAAGATGATGATATTGAATTTAGTTATTCACGACAAGCATCTTTTGTTTACGCAGCAAATCAATACAAGGATAATTTGACTTCAATATTAGCATTTTATGCTTATTTCATTATTGGTTTAGATTATGATTCTTTTTCTTTAAAAGGAGGAACACCATATTTTACAGAAGCTCAACAAATTGTCGCAAATGCACAAAATTCAGGTGCAAATGGATGGAAATCAAATGAAAAAGGAGTGAAAAGAAATCGTTATTGGTTAGTTGATAATGCGTTACATCAATTATTTGAACCTTTAAGAGAATGTTCTTATGAATACCACCGAAAAGGAATAGATCATTTATATGATAAACCATCCGAAGCCAAAAAAGCAATTTTAAACGGCTTAAATATGTTGGTAAAAGTGACAGCAACTCGACCAGGAGCAGTTAATTTATTGAATTTTGTTCAGGCAAAACAAACTGAAATTAGAAATATATTTTTCGATTCAGAACAAAATGAAAAAACAGAGATTATTAACACTCTGAAGAAAATTGATCCAACTAACTCATCCAAGTACGAAACTCTTTTAAATTAAATGTTAACGAATTTACGCATTCAAAATTTTGCTTTAATTGATTCAATTTCAATTGACTTTAAAGCTGGTTTTACCGTTTTAACTGGTGAAACAGGTTCTGGAAAATCTATTTTATTAGGAGCGTTAAATTTAATTTTAGGTGAACGTGCGGATTATTCCGTTATTGGACCTAATGGAGAAAAATCAATTGTTGAAGCAGAATTTCAATTGTCAAATTTTCATTTGAATGCTTTTTTTCAAGAAAATGACATTGATGATTATGAAACCACGATAATTCGTAGAGAAATCACTTCTCAAGGAAGATCTAGAGCTTTTATCAATGATACACCAATACAATTAGCTATTTTAAAAGAATTTGCTGAAAAGTTAATTCATATTCATTCTCAACATCATACGTTGGAATTGAAGAATACCAATTTCCAAATCGAGTTATTAGATACACTGGCGGATTTGAACTCAGAAAAAAATGATTATTTCAAGAAATTTAAGACGTGGAATGAATCATCAAAAAAACTGAATCAGTTAAAAGAAGAATTATCTAAAGCAATTCAAGTTGCAGATTATAATCGATTCCAGTTGGAAGAACTAGAAGAACTTTCTTTGGAATCAAAAAATTATGAAGCTTTAGAACTTGAATTAAATAAATCTGAAAGTGTTGATGAGATTAAATCAACCTTGGATCATATTCATTTAGCGATTGATGGAGATGAAGGTGTTTTATCTGTTTTAAATAAATTAAAAATTTCGACAGATCGATTAAAAGACAAAGATGAGGTAATTAAAGAATTAGCGACTCGTGTTCAATCAGTTGTCATAGAATTGAAAGATATTGTTGCGGAAGCAGAAGATCAAAAAGAGAAAATTGAAATCAATCCTTTCCGTATTAATGAGTTAACGGCAGCTTTAGACAAATACAATCGTGTTTTAAAAAAACATGGTTTTTCAACGCAAGCACAATTGCAAGAATATCAGCAATCTATTTCGAATGATTTAGCTTCATCTGATGAATTGCAAGATGAAATAGCACAACTTTCTATTCAAACTGAAAAATTAGCTTTGGAAATTGGTGAAATAGCGAATAAAATTCACGAGAAACGAATAAAAGCAGCACCAACAATTGAAGAATCGATTCAACTATTATTGGCTGATTTAAAAATGCCAAATACACGAATTCAATTCCAATTATCAGAAAGAAAAGAATTGAATGTTAATGGTATTTCTGATGTTGCGATTTTATTCTCACCGAACAAAGGCATTGAACCAATTGCTATCGATAAAGCAGCGAGTGGAGGAGAGTTGTCCAGATTAATGTTGGCTTTACAAAATTTGGTTTCAAAGAAAAAACAATTGCCAACAATCATTTTTGATGAAATTGATACAGGAGTTTCTGGTGATGTGGCTCAAAAAATAGGTAATCTATTGAGAAATATGGGCGAGAATCTTCAGTTGTTAGCGATTACACATTTACCACAAGTTGCAGGTAAAGCACAAAATCATTTCAAAGTAGAGAAAGCGATTGTTAATAATTTGACAAGAACAAACGTGAGAGTACTTTCAGATGTTGAGCGAGTAGAAGAAATTGCTAGATTGATGAGTGGAGAAGAAATAAATGAAGCAGCACTTTTGAATGCAAAAGCATTGATGAGTTAGAGATATTTTCTTTGGCTCAAAAATTGTGATTAAATAAAACTATAAACACAAAACTATAAACACAAAACTATGAAAACGTTATTATTAACATTAGCTGTAACAACTTTGTTGGCTTGTAAAACAACAAAAGAAGTTACTAAAACGGAAGAACCACCTATGCAAGATCAATCAGCAACTATTAGAACTCTAGGAACAGTTCATCTTCAATCACAAGGTTGTGATGTGGTCATCGAAGTCGAAGAAAATGGTGTTAAAAAAACATTCTTCCCTTTTGGAATCGAAGAAAAATTCAAAGTTGAAGGTTTACGTTTAAAATTTGTCTACACGTTAAGTCGTGCACCTCAGCCAAAAGATTGCAAATGTGATCATGTAGTGGTTTTGAGTGACGTTTCTGCTGTGAGATGAGGATTTATTAGTTTTATTATATTGGTATAAAGTGATGTTTTGATCAAATTATTTAATAAAAGAGGCTGTATCAAAAATAAAAATTTACTTGAAAATTAACAATAAAAGGGTTTGATTGAAAAGTAAATAAATTTAATTTTGTTGTTGATTTCCAGGTTTTTACTTCGTTTCACCAACCAGCTTATATTTCCTTATAATACCTGATATGGTTCAAAAAAAAATGAAAGGCTGTACTTTTGAGACATCCTCTTTTTGTTTAAAGTTTTATTTTTTATCTCATAAGCAATAGGTGCCCTGTTTCCATTTTTCGCTCATCATTTGATTTCAGCTTGAAACTTAGTTTCCATGTGTATGTGCCATCTTGAACTATTTTTCCACCATAAGTACCATCCCAACCAATCTTTGCATCATTTGTTTCAAAAACTGTTTCTCCCCATCGATCTACTATTATCATATTGAAACTATAAGGATCATATCCTTTTGTGAATATCGGTTGGAATGTTTGATTGAACTTATCCCCATCTGGTGTAAAGGTGTTTGGGATGAAATA
>CANGHX010000220.1 GCA_947453715.1 Flavobacteriales bacterium
GAACGAACAGAAAATCAAAATTAAAAAACACGGTTATAGAGCCAAAAGTCTTTTTAAATATGGCTTAGATTATATTTCAAATATTTTATTAAACCCTCAAAATCAATCAAATGTTAATGTCTTTAATTTTTTGTCATGTAGTTAGCAAATTTTAATATTTCGCGGCAGTATCTTAACTTCATATTTATAAATTATTGCATTAATTTGTTTCGTAAACAATTTATATTATGAAACACATATACACACTTATCGCTTGTTTGAATTTTTTTATGTTTTTCGCTCAAGTACCAACGCATGGAGTACTTTTATCAATAAATGATTTTAAATCGAAACAAATCAAATATGTTAAAAATAAGCAAGATAACTATTGTCTGAAAGCCAATATGCTTTTTGCTCCTGCTAAAGTGAAAGTGAAAATAAACAATCAAAAATTTACATTTTATAAAGACTCTATTTTTGGCTTCGTAGAAAACGAAAAGTATTTTCGTTTTTATCAAAAGGAGCAATTTGCAATTTTAAATCCTTCTGAAAAAATTATTATTTACTCTAAAAAAGTACTTCCAAGAGGAAAAGGTAGTCTAGCTGAAACGCATTATTATTTTAGTTTATCAGCAGATGACGCAATTGAAAAATTGACCATCTATAATTTAAAAAAGGCATTTAGTAACAATTCTAACAAGATTGATTTAATCGATTTATACTTCAAAAAAGAAAGTGAATTAATTGAATTTGATACATTTAATCATGTCTATAAAATAAATCATCTTCTACAGTAAAAACTGAAGCTTAATTAGTTTTTAACCAACCAGTAATACTCAATCGTTGTTTATTGGTTTTTAATACTTCATGTAACAATTCATTGCTTTTGAAAAAAACGCTTTTTCCATTATTTGGTGATATTGACTTTATATTATTTAATTGATGGATACACAATTCTCCTCCATCTGCTTTGATCCAATTTTCATTTAAATAAAAAATCATAGAATATTTTCGATGATCATTGTTCTGAAATTGATCGATGTGTTGTTTGTAAAACGTGCCTATTTCATATAAAGTATAGTGAAATTCATAGCTTTTAATTCCTGCATAACAAGTTGCATTTAAATAAATTATAAAGGCATCCATTAAATCAAAAAAGGCATTCTCGTAAGGATCATTATGAGCTCGATCGAGCCAAAATATTTTATCTCCTCTTACAATTTTAGTTTTGTCCACAATCGCTTTTGTTCCAATACCAGCTTTAAATAATTGTTGATTGGATTGTAACAGCAGTAAGTTATCTTTTAAATGATTGGCTAATTCTGTTGTTAAAAATTGATTTACAATTCCAACTTGATCAGCAATAAAACTATCTATCAATACATCAAAGCTCGATTCCAAAATAAGAATGTTACACTTGACAAAATATCAAGTTGCGTAAGGTAGGTATAACGATTATCAAAACCTTATTTATTCTAGTCTTTAATAATATTGGTAATTAAAATAGTTCAATTTTCTGTTTACAAACTGTTTTGTCTATTAATGAAATTACAGAGATTATTAATAATTCATATTTATACATTTAAATAAAAATATATCTATGAAAAAAATTACAACAACATTTATGATGATGTTTGCATTGAGCACATTCGCACAATCACAAGATGAATTATCTTCAGGAAAGATTCTTTCATCATATAAAAATGACTTACAAACTAAAGAATTATCGTATACATATCTTATTGTAGAAGAATTAACCGGTGAAATGTATGAAACATTTCCAAGTTCTGTAGAATTAAAAGTTGGGACAACAATATTATTTGACAAAAACAAACATAATATTGCAAACCATATGATGTCGCATGATATTATGGCAAAATCTCAATATTAAAATTTAAAATCATACTGAAAAGGGTTTGACAAATAGTCAAACCCTTTTTTTGTATCAATAATTTATAAACTTTCAATTAGAATCAAAAAAAGGGAAACACAAATTGCATTTCCCTTCTTCTACTTCTGCTATGAAATTAAACACTAAACTATTCCTTAATCAATTTTGATTGAGTAATTCCTTTTGATGTTTTAACTATCAATTGATAAACTCCCACTTCTAATTGTTCGATTGAAAATGAATTCACGTTTTCTTGTTGAACAAGTTTACCAGAAATATCATAAATCTCTACAGTTTCGATCACTTCATTAGAACTTAAAGTAATCATTGAGTTTGAAGGATTTGGGTAAATAGATAAGTTAACGTTATTTAATTCAACAATTCCAACATTTGAACCTGCATCATATTTCTTTAAAGCTGCTTTATTTCCAACTGTTTCATCCCCGTAATTCACATAGGCAACTCCTCCATCAAATACCAATTTTGACCCAAAAGCAGCACCCGATGTCATCCCTACTCCACCTACAGTAATCCAATTTGTTCCATCAAATTTCATAACTGTCAACTTGTTTCCTTCAGATTCATCTCTAAAAACAACATAAGGGATTCCAGCATTCAATTTTAGAATTGGAGTTACTGCTAATCCTAATGTAAATCCTTGCGTTCCAACAGTCACCCATGCTGAGTTTTCATATTTTTTCACAGTCAATTTTCCACCATTTGCCATGTCTTGATAAGCTACATAAGCAACTCCATTCGCATCTATATCAATTGATTGATATTTTGAATCACCATCAGAAAATGCAGGTGCACCATAAGGTTCCCATGACCCATTCGCATCTAAATGTACCACTGTCGTTTTTGATCCATTAAAAATATCACGGTAAACTACATAAGGTTGGTGATTATGCATTGCTAATTTTGTGTACCATGAAGCATCCACAGAACCTGGTAAAACACCACCAACATATTCCCAACTTGTACCATTGAATTTCATCATTTTTGTATAATACTCAGAAAAAGCAACATAAGGAATTCCATTATCAATAACTAAACTTTGGTAACTTGCCATAGCTGAAAAACCTGCCGTTCCAACTAATTCCCAACTTGTTCCGTTGAATTTCATTACTGTTGTTTTACTTCCATTTTCGGCATCGCTATAAGCTACATATACAGTTCCATTTTGTTGATCAATTGCTATACTTTGATCTCTAGCAATTCCTTGTGAAAAACCAGCTGATCCAACTACAACCCATGAAGAACCTATGTATTTCATTACTGTACATTTCTCTGCATTTGCAGCATCTTTAAAAGCAACATAAGGTGTTCCATTATAAACTGCTAAATCTGGATATTGAACTCCAGCAGCAGAATAACCTTGTGTTCCTAAATTAGTCCATTGCTGCCCGATAGATGTTAATGAACATCCGATACTAAAAATTAATGTGTAAAGTATTTTTTTCATTTAATATAAGTTTGATATGGCTCAAAAGTATACTTGAAAAAATGCTTTTTTATAAAGATTTTAGGAATAGACAATTTGATTGAGGAATGGCCAATTTTGAACTAATAAACTAAGTGGTTTTAATTTCTTGTCTTAATCGAAACTTCAAATTCAGCCTTTTTATATTTAGATAGTTTTGTTATCATTCCGTTTGTTAATCGAATTTCCAACAATGATTTCGAGTAATTTTCTAAATAATCTAGATTAACCATCCATGATTTATGTACTCTGAAAAACTGAAGGTTTTCATCCAATAAAGTTTCAAAATGCTTCAAATTTTTACTTGCTGTATAATTCTTTTCCTCCGTATAAATAATACTATAAGATTCCTGCGCTTCGATTGCTATGATAGAAGAAATTGGAATGGCATGCTGATACCCTTTATCAATGACAATAATATTGGTTACGGATTTTGATTCTAATGCTGAACTTAAATACTGAAAACGATCTATTTGATTTTTAGTAATTAACCTTTCTTGAGATTTTTTAACCGATTGTTGAAGTCTTTCAATATCTACTGGTTTTAGCAAATAATCTACTGCTGAAATCTCAAATGCTCGAATGGCATATTGATCATAAGCCGTGACAAAAACAATATCAAAATTGACTTTTTCAAAGAATTTTACTATCTCGAAACCTGCATAATTTGGCATTTCAATGTCTAAAAAAACCAAATCTGGATTAAATGTTTTAACTGCTTCAACAGCATCTAAGACATTTGAATATTTCCCGAGTAACTCAACTTCTGGACAAAATCGCAACAAAAGATTTTCAAGCACATCTCTTGCACTTTCTTCATCATCTACTAATATGGCTTTTATTTTTGTCATAATTCAAACCTACAATCTTTCTTCATGAACTCCAAATAGAATTAATGAATATCCTGTTTTATTTAGGAATAGCTAAAATTTATGAATAATTGGAATTCGAATAACCACTTTTGTTCCAAGGATTTCATCTTCATTTTTCATATCAACATATTCGAAACCTAATTTCCCCGCAAAATGTTTTTCTAATATTTCAAATCGTTTCTTGATTGCTCCAATTGCAAAAGATTCGTGTTCTGAACGCTGTCTTGCTTTAATTTCTTTTGCTTTTTCTCTTCCGACACCATTATCTGTAATTTCACAAATCAACGTGTCTTCAATCAAATTAAATTCAATTTTCAGTTTTTTCAAGCCTTCTTTATGCAATAAACCATGTATCAAAGCATTCTCGATGAAAGGTTGAATCAACATGGGTGGTACTTGAATATCATCCATTTTTCTTGTGTCAAAATCTATTTCAAGTGTTTCTTTAAATCGTAATTTTTCCAACGCAAGATACAATTCTAATAGTTTCACTTCTTGCTCAAAATCAATGAAATCTTTGTCTGAATAATTCAATGTTCTACGAACTAAATTAGAAAATTTGGTAATAAATGTATAGGAATTTGTAACATCTCCCTTTAATACTAAATCTTGAATGGAATTCAATGAATTAAAGATAAAATGAGGATTCATTTGGGATTGAATAGCGATAAGTTTTGATGCATTTAATTCATTTAACAACTCTGCTTTTAGTTGTTGTTTCTTTAATTTTCGTTTATAGAAAAGTATAATGATCAATATTAATATGAAAGAACCACTCAAATTAAACCACCATTTTTGATAGTATGGACTATCAATTGTGAAAGAAAAAGTCTTTAAAGA
>CANGHX010000221.1 GCA_947453715.1 Flavobacteriales bacterium
AAATTATCAATTGTAATATTAGGATTGTCAAATTGAATTTGAATTTCAGATGAAGAAGGATTTGGAGAAATTACAACGTTTAATAAATTCGAATAATCTGTTTCTGAACTAATAACCATATTGTTATTTGAAAGTATCCAAAGTTCTGGATCAAATTGAATGTCTTTTATAGGGAAATCTATAATTGCAGAAAACTTTTGACCTGAATATTGATGATCAAAAACAAGTAAAGTATCTTTTGTTTCACCATTCACTTTTATTGGAATTGGCATATCAAAAAAGGTAACAGTTGGATCGGAAGTTGATTGATTTATAGTTAATTCTAAATTTTTATTCGTTTTTTTCCAGACTACTTGATAACTCGGATATCCTTGTTTGTAAAACCATTTTTCAAAAAATGAGGTTAGATCTAATCCACTTATAGATTCAAAATGTGAAATTAAATCAGCTGTCTTGGAATAGCTATATTTCAATTGAGGATCATTAAGATAACTTTTCAAAGAGGCGAAAAAGATAGAATCACCTAATTTCCATCTTAGCATATGAAGTATATAAGCTCCTTTAAAATAAGTTAAACGACCACTGAAAATTCGTGCGATATTAGTTGTGTCATTACAAAAAGTTGTTCCATCGGGAAGGGTAGTAATATTTTTTATTTTTAGAGATTTCCAATTATTCCAATTTTCAGGATGTAAATTTTGTTGAGCTAAACCTTCAAAAAAAGTAGCAAAACCTTCGTTTAACCAAATGTCTTCCCAAGTTCCACAAGTAATATAGTCGCCAAACCATTGATGCGCGCATTCATGAGCCATTAACGAAAAATTAAAGTCGCCCATAAAACTCATTGTTTGATGTTCCATTCCGCCTCCCCAGCCAAATTGTGCGTGACCATATTTTTCAGCTGCAAAAGGGTAAATGATTGTTAAGCTGTCAAATAATCTCATGATGTCAACAATTTCAGGTGTGTGAACAGAAGCTGAATCAAATGTTTCGGGATAAACATAGTTTAAGACCTCATACGAAGCTCCTGGATGATTTACATAATCTGAGTAATAAACATAGTTCGTAACACTTATTGCTACAAGGTATGCAGCCATCGGGTAGTTACTTTTCCAATGATACAATTTATTTGGTCCAATAATTCGTTCTTCTACTAATATACCATTACTTGCAACTCTATTTACAGAAGGAGTTGTTACAATAATATCAATTGAATCAATTTTGTCATTGAGATTGTGTTTACAAGGCCACCAATTTTTACTTCCATAAGGTTCTGATTTCGTAAAAATAATTGGGGTATTTTCATGAGTAGTTTGTACAAAAGTTTGCTGGTTATCATCCAATGGGATACCGTGATAAAAGATTGTTAATGAGTCTAATTGATGATTTGGTAAGTTTCCAGTGAAGTTAATAGTTAATAAATCAGTAGGCGTAAGCGTATGAGAAAGTAAAGATGAATGATATAAAATTGAATCTATCGTCATATTTGAAGCAAGATCGAATTGAATTTGATTAAAGGAATTCGAGTTTGGCTTGAAATAGGAAGTGATATCACCAGCAATAAATTTAACAGCTGGGTCAATTTGCCAATTACATCGGTGATAAATTAAATCATAATTATTTGTTACTAAGCTTTTTTCAATGTTTTGATTTGGGTGAAAGCCTTTTTTTTCTAATTCGATTAAATCATCATAGTTGAAATTGTTATTTTGAGCAAAAAGTAAATTACAGATTGCAAAGAACCAAAATACAACAATAGATAACCAAAATTTCATTTAATAAATTTAAAAACAATCAATTACTATAACAACAAAAGAGCAATTTTATTTTCTAAATTAGTTTTTATCTTTTATTAAAATTTTCTTTTTACTTATTTCGAAAGTACGAGGATCAACTTTTTGTTTTGAAATAGAAGTTGCTGTAACCATTGCAATGAAATCAGGATACTCGATTTTGTATTTTAAATACATCGATTTCATTTGTTTAGTAATAAAGTTTTTATTTGAAAAGGTGAATTTATTATACCATTCTGGATTGATAGGTAACGAGTCAGCATTGTAGTAGATACTTATCGTTTTCTCTTTGTAATAGGTGACCAATTCATCACACATTATCCCTAAGATTTCTTCTTTGTTTTTATTGATTTGATACTTTAATATAGGTTCTCCTTTTTGTTGACAATCAAACCAGTATAATGTGTCTGAATTATTTTTTTTGATATATGTTTTATTTGTTTGTTTTAGATAGAATTGTTCCAACATGATGCCATCATTGTATTTTTCAAAAAAGTCACCATCTTTAAAATATAGTGTAGCATTTTGACCGAAAATAACTCTTAAAGCAATTGAATCAATAGAATTGTTTTTTGGAATAAACGTATTGTGATATTCAATAATTCCTTCAAAATAAGGTTCTTTTTTAGAAGAGCATGAGAATAGACCAGCAGTAATAATTGTAATTAGGATGATCGTATATTGTCTGAACTTCATCATGATGGATTTATTTTAAAGCTTTTTTACTAAAAACGATTTTTCGATACACAGCTGTAACGAAAATACTATTTAAAGTACCTAACAATAACATTGCTAAAAGTCCGACTGTTGACGTAGATAAAGGGCTAAAATTAGCTTTAATATTCTTTTTGTAATGCTTTCTCAACTCAGTAATAGTCATCGTTTCGAAAGCTTCATTTGAAGAACGAATTTCGTTTAATGCTTTTGGATCTTTAATTTGTTTTTCGAACCACATTTCACTTTCAGTAATTTGATGTCTGTTAAATTCTGTGTCAATCTTCGCGTAATATAAATACATGAAAGTACTCACTAAAATGGCATATATTAAACCTGATGTCATTCCGTTTTTCACATCTTTTAAAGCACTACTTTCTTCATCGATTTCTTTACGTTTCGTTAAATATAAACCAACAGAAATTGAACTTAATAGAAGAAAAATATTTGTCATAACAGCAGGAACAAGCATTTCGTTTGCTTTCCCCATTCCTAAAAAACTAATTTTCACCATCATCCAAATGAAAGCGAATAAAATCCCAACTTTAACTGTAATTTTCATTCTAAGTATAAAAAAATCCCGATCTAGTTATCTAAATCGGGACAAATGTAATTATTCCTTTTCTTAACGATTCATTGAAACTAAGAATTCTTCATTCGACATAGTATTTTCCATGTTTGATTTTAAGAATTCCATTGCTTCTACTGAATTCATATCAGCGATAAATTTACGTAACAACCAGATTCGTTGTAAAGCATCTTTTCCAACCAATAAATCTTCTCTTCTTGTTCCTGAAGCTAAAATATCAATTGCAGGGAAGATACGACGATTAGAAATTTTACGGTCTAATTGTAACTCCATGTTACCAGTACCTTTAAATTCTTCGAAGATTACTTCGTCCATTTTTGAACCAGTTTCAGTTAAAGCCGTTGCTAAAATAGATAATGAACCACCATTTTCAATTTTACGAGCTGAACCGAAGAAACGTTTTGGTTTGTGTAATGCGTTTGCATCCACACCACCTGATAATACTTTACCTGAAGATGGAGAAACAGTATTGTAAGCTCTAGCTAAACGTGTAATTGAATCCAATAAGATACAAACATCATGTCCACATTCAACCATTCTTTTCGCTTTTTCAAGAACCATATTGGCAACTTTCACATGGCGATCAGCTGGCTCGTCAAAAGTTGAAGCAATTACTTCCGCTTTAACGCTTCTAGCCATATCAGTTACCTCTTCAGGACGTTCATCGATCAATAAAACGATCAAATAAGTCTCAGGATGATTTGCTGCGATTGCATTTGCAACATCTTTCAATAACATTGTTTTACCCGTTTTAGGTTGAGCAACGATTAATCCACGTTGACCTTTACCAATTGGAGCAAACAAATCCATTACTCTTGTTGAAAGTGTTTCTTGCTTATGTCCAGTTAATTTGAATTTTTCATCCGGGAAAAGAGGGGTCAAATATTGAAATGGAACACGATCACGAATGTATGAAGGATGGCGACCATTAATTGATTCAACTTTTACTAAAGGGAAGAATTTTTCACCTTCTCTCGGAGGACGAATAGATCCTTTAATTGTATCTCCAGTTTTAATTCCAAAAAGTTTGATTTGACTTTGAGAAACATAAACATCATCTGGAGATGATAAGTAATTGTAATCTGATGAGCGTAAGAAACCAAAACCTTCTGGTAATACTTCTAAAACTCCTTCAGCAGTAACAATACCAACTAAATCATACATTTCTTCATCTTTCTCCAATTGTTGATTGATGGCGTTTTGATTGTTGTTATTGTTGTTGTGATTATGTTGAGGATTGTTATTTCCTTTATTATTGTTGTTATTGTTCGGGTGATTGTGTTGCGGTCTATTTTGTTGATTTGGGTTGTTGCGTTGTTGATTTGGATTTTCCCCTTGATTTACAGGTTTTTTGTAATTAGGGTTATTTGGGTTTTTATGATTTGTATTTTGATTTTTATTTTCAAAACGTTCTCTTTGTTGATTTTGAACTGGTTGTTTAGGTTCAATTTCTAACAAATTTTTTCCACTTATAACTGGTGCAACATTTTCTTTAGCTTCAGTAGTAACTGATTCAGAAGTTACTTTCTCACCTTTATCGGCTTCTGTTTCGAATAAATTTGGTTGAACAGTTTTAGTCTCAGTACTAGCTCCGACAACAGCTCCAGTTGAAGATGCAATTTTTTTAATTGTTCTTGCTCTTTTTGGTCTAGGAGTTTCTAAATCTGTAGTTTCAACTTTAGCCGAAATTTCTTCCGATTTTACCTCAACTATAGGTTCAGATTTCTCAATAACTTTTTCAACCTTTACTTTTGCTTCTTTAACCTCTTTTACTTTTGGAGTTTTAGCAGGTTTAGAAGTTTCTTTTTGAACTATTCCTGAAATGATTTTTTCAATTAAATCTGCTTTTTTTAGCGCTTCGAAATCTTGAATTCCAATAGTTTTTGCAATTTCTTTTAAGTCAGGAAGTTTTTTACTCTCTAATTCTTTTTTATCCATAAAAAATGATAAATGTTTTCTATTATGAAAC
>CANGHX010000222.1 GCA_947453715.1 Flavobacteriales bacterium
ACCGTAAGGAGTAATATATCTTGCAATTTCAACGTTATTTATTTCTTCAAATGGTGCATTATAATAATTAATCGGTGCATTTGAAATAGACTCAGTTGTAGATTCATTTTGAGTACTAACTACAATTCCTTGATAATCAAATATTGTACTTGTTCCTCCTGGATATGCTATTGTTGAATTTGTAATTTGAAATGCATTATCAGTTACAGTATATTCAAAAATCACTTGAGGTTCGTTTGCCGTGGTAATATTAACCAAGTTTGAATCTAAAGCAGACAAGATTCCTTGTCCAATTGTTAATACTGGTCTTAATCCGTTAACCGTTTTTCCTGCAATTGGATTTTCATTAAACTGAATCATTCCATACTCAGAAGGCATTCCTAAACGCATATTCACACTCCTATCCTTAATGATTTTTTCATTGTCAAAATCATAGTAAAGCATTAAATCGGCATAATTAGGATGATTATTATTGATTTTTTTATCTTTCCATGCTACTATAGTTTGAGCAGAAAGTGCAGTTTTAAATATTTGAAATTCATCCAAACTTCCTTGATAATCATAATCCAAACTAACATTCGAACCTAGAATAAATTTTGCTATTTTACCAACATTTCTTGTCAATCCAGTTCCAGAATGCCAAAGTACCCCATCTAAATAAATATACATTTTTCCAGTCGAAGTTTCTTTAACAAAAGACCAATGATGCCATGTATTATCAATAATAGAAGGCGAACATGCTTTGCTAATTCTATCATAAGAACCATTTGCATTCCCAGCATCGAAATAAATTGTATTATCAGACCAAGGAAAATGTATATTTAATACTCTATTCCCTAATGAATCAATCCCTTCTAACAAAGATGTTGTATGAGCAGCACTTCCATTCCCTTTTGACCAAAAAGAAACTGTTAAATCTCCACCAAAATTATCATTTGAAACATCTAATTCTGCATAATTATTAAAAGTTGTAACGAATTCACCATTTTTAGAAGGATAAGAAACCGCTAAATTTTGACCATTTTGATCATTCGCATCAACAATATAATCTAATGCTCCTATTGTAGGATTTTCAAATGATATTTCAATAATGATATTTGAACTACCATCCCAATTAAACGGATTTGAAAAAACAAAATTATTGACACCTAATGTAGCATTTGTTAAACTTCTTTCATACACTTTAGTAAAGCCTGTTGATTCAAAATTGGATAATGTAGCTCCCGAAAAACTTTTTATTTTAATTGAGAATTTCTCGACATCATCACCAATTTGATTAAAAACAAAAGCTAAAGATGTGATATCTCCAGCAACAACTCCTGAATTAATTAATTCATTTGCAGTTACTAAAAACTGTGATTTATTTCCTGAATTAGACGTATTCAAAAGTACCATTGAATTTGTAGTCGAACTTAATATCGGAAAATCAGCATTAGTTATTTGATTTCTAGAATATTGATACGTTTGATTAGTATTGAAAAATGGTTGCAATCTATATTGAAAGTTTGATGGAGTTGTTTCATTTACCTTAAATCTTGACGAATTTACTCCTACTGAATCAAAATTTCCAGTATGCTCATGAACAGTAGTATAAGTTAAATAATCCCATTCACCACAATTGTATTGATCCCAAGAAGTTAACGGACTACATTTTAATTTGTAATACATTAATACTTTTTCAAATCTTTTTTGATTTAAATCTTGCGGAAAATTAAATTGCGCTCTTCTAGAAGTTATCGTATCGAAGGTAAAAGTTTGAACCCAAGTTGTATCTTGAGCAATGGAATACAATGAACTTAAAATCAATAGAGTAAATAATAGATATTTTTTCATAGTTTATATTAAATTTGTTGCTAACATAAAATCACTTTGTTAAAAAAGCAATATTTAATCGTGAAATTAATGATCAGAAACCATTTTTACTAAATCATTTTAGTAAAATTATTTCTATTATTGAAATGCTATAAATCAACTTCTATTTGTAAACCATCAAAAGCAACAAAAACATTACTTGGTAACATTTTTTCAATATCTGAATTAACTCCAAAAAGATGAGAAATATGAGTTAAATAGGCTCTGGTTGGGTTTACTTTTTGAATAAAATTTAATGCTTCAGTTAAATTAAAATGAGAAATATGCTCTGATAGATGCAAAGCATTTACAATTAATACTTCCGTTCCTTTAATTTTCTCAATTTCACTATCAGAAACTGTTTTTGCATCTGTAATGTATGTGAAATTTCCAATTCTATAACCAAAAACAGGCATTTTATAATGCATCACTTCTATCGGTTGAACCGTAATTCCACAAGGCAAATTGAAAGAATTATTCTCAATAATATTCAAATTAATTTGTGGGATTCCTGGATAACGATCTCCAGAAAAAACATATTGAAATTCACGTTTTAGAGCTTCTGATACTCTTTCAGTACAGAACACTTCCATATCTCGTTGTTCTTTGTAATTAAAAGCTCTAACATCATCTAATCCTGCAACATGATCTTTGTGCTCATGTGTAAATAAAATACCTCTAAGTGATTTTACTTTATTCACTAACATTTGTTGTCTGAAATCTGGACCTGAATCAATTACATAGTTTTCTTCACCAAGTGAAATTAGAATTGAGCTTCTAAGTCGCTTATCTTTTGAATCCAAGGATGAACAAACAGGACATTCACATGCGATAACAGGAACTCCCTGGGAAGTGCCCGAACCTAAAACAGTTATTTTTATTGATGACACCTCTATTTTGCTTTTAAAAATTTAATTAGAAGTACTAACCAACCAGTAACCATTAATAATCCTCCTAATGGAGTTATAGGTCCTAAAAAACTAAGTTTAACATTTAAAATTGGTTGTAAAGTCAATAAATAAATTGAGCATGAAAAAAATAAATGACCCAAAATCAATAAATTAAAAACTGACTTTAATGAAAACTTTACTTTTTCAGCAAATAATCCCAAAAATAAAAATGAAAAAGCTCCATAGATTTGATATTTTACTCCAGTATCAAAAGAAATGATTTTTTCAGGATTGTTCGGCAATAATGTTTTTAAACTATGCGCCCCGAAAGCACCCAATATTATTCCTGTGAATAAAAAAATGATCCCAAAAATGATGTATTTCCTTTCCATATTATGTATTTTTTAAATTTAAAGTATGTTCTAATACAGACTTCCAACCTTTCCATTTCTTATAATCTCCAATTGTTTCGTTGTGCCAGATAAAAACGAAATCTCCTCCATATTTACTAACTTCTTTATACAATCCATCGATTAAACGACAACTTTCTTCCGCCGAAATTTTTAAATATTCATTCAATGTTCCATCCATATAAACAAACGGATGAATTGTTAAATCAGTAATTTTATTTCGATTTAAATCAAACCATAGAAAAGGTCTTGCTGTTCCTGCTCTAAATCCAACATTATCAGCGTATCCCATCGTATAATCGTTCTCAACACCTAATTTCAAAAGAGTTGAATAGGTTTTTGATATAGATAATCTTAAAAAATGTTGTCTTGAATTAACAACTCTTTCTCCCAATATATAAGATAAACGCTCAATTTCATTTTCTACATAAAGTGGATATGAATTTGATCTATAACCAGGATGTATACCTACTACCGCTTTGTTAGCCATTCTTTTAATTAAGCTGACATGATCATCATTTTTATAACTAATGTTTTTGTCAAATTTTGCATAATCAGCCAATAACCAAAACACATTTACTTTAAATCCTCTACCAATAATTTCTTCAATATAAGAATAAGTGTCGTAAGGATCAGCTTTTAATTCTTTCAAAACCAATTTACGTTCAACGATTCTTTCTTTGTCTTTTTTAATAAAATCTCTCATTATTGACATGTACTTTCGAAAGCCAAATTTCAATCGATAAGCATAAGCATTATCGATATCAAAAGTCGGCCGAATAGTCACATAATTAGTTAAAAATGAATTATCTATCCCTACATTAATCGACAGGAAATTTAAGAAATCAACAGCCCATTGATCGCAAACGGCTTTTTGCAACCATCCAAATTCAGATAATACACTATATTTCGATTGAAATCTTCCATGTTCGTCTAAATGAGTTGAAGTATATTCTTCCATTCTTGAAAGAATATAAAAAATAGATGCTAAAGGATCTACAATTCGATTAAATGATAAACATACTTCTTCATGAAAAAGACCTTTTTCAATCGCATAAACAAATATCGCTTCATCAAACAATAATGTAGAAGGAACCAATTGTGGAATTGATTCAAAATATCTCTCTGAATAATTAAACTTTAAATTGCTAGATGTTTCAAATGTGTAATAATCATTGTTTAATTTATACGACAATCCCCTTTCTTTAAAGACAAAATCTAAGGTATAGATTAATCTTTCAGAAATTTGATCAACGTATATCTCTACCATTAGATTAATTCAATGATTTTTTCACAAATAAATTCAGCCGCAGCTCCATTACCGTAAAAATCAGGGAATGTAAAATCTTCTTTTGAATTCAATTTAGAATAAGCATCTACAATTCTAAAATAATCTGCATCTGCTAAAATAGCATTTCCATTATTCACAATTTCAACCCATTCAGTTTGTGGTCGAAGAATGACACATGGTTTCTGAAAGAAATAAGCTTCCTTTTGAAGTCCACCACTATCTGTAACAATTAATTTTGCGTTTTTTTCTAAAGCAATAATGTCTAAAAATCCAGCTGGATCAATCATTAAAAATTTATCACTCTTCTCTATTTCGTTGAATAACTCAATAGATAATTGATCTTTCATCTTCCCTCTTGTACGTGGATGTGCAGGAAAAACAACTGACAAACCTGAAACTTTACTAATTTCTAATAATGCTTTAAAAATGCTTTCTAGATTTTCGGCAATATCTGTATTTGAATCTCTATGAATAGTCGTTAAAATATATTCATCTTTTTTCAACCCAAGCAAATTCAACAATGTAGACTTTTCATCTGAGATTGATGAAAAATACAAACTGTTATCATACATGATATCCCCGCATTGAAAAACTCTTGG
>CANGHX010000223.1 GCA_947453715.1 Flavobacteriales bacterium
GATTTTAACACTTTCTCTATTTTGTCATTTCAAGATTCTAAAACTTTATTTTTAACATCTCGCTCGTTAGCGGGGTGCAAAGGTAATCAAACTTTTTATTCTCACAACACTTTTTTAATTTATTTTTAAAAAAGATTTTGTTTAACTCGTTTTCCTTCCCTTTATGTCAATTGACTTGATGAATCAAGTCCCTACTTTTAATATGCTAACCGTTGTAAGCGGTGGCAAAGATAGGTACTCTTTTTGAATCTGCAAGCGTTTTAAACAATCTTTTTTTTATAAAATTAAAGATAATTTATAACACACTTAAAACATGGGTATTATAAAACGATATTTTTTAATAAAAACTTAACATTACAACAATAATCAAGTTGATTGGTGTATAATTATTGATTCAACTTAGTTTATTTACTAGAAATATGTGGAGAAAAATAATAATCAAACAATGTAATGAGCCAAAAAACATGATTTGATCCAATCTATTGTATTTTGTACTCAAATGATATAATTCATTTATTTTGGTTTGATTTAACATTGCTAACACTATTACTATACTTTAACCATACTGTTCCTATGCTATTGCCATATACTATAAAAAGTATAATTTACCTTCATTTAGTGTAAATTGTATTAAAATTATTAGCTGTAATTAAGTAAAGAACTAAAAAGCTTAATATGTTTACTTTTTTACTGAATTAATATCTATTGAAAGGATTTTAACTTGACACTAAATATAGAGAAGATCTTAAATTGGGAAGAGAAGCTCAATAAACCTGAAAAATATTACAATCACCTCCTCTACCCCCTCCTTAAAGAGGGAAAAGTAGAAAACTAATTAAATACTGATATTTATCCAATTTTAAAACAGAGATCGGATTAATAAATTTTATTGTGTTTTAAATGAAATAAAAGTAGTAAAATGAGAAAAGGCATAACCTTATTGGATTATGCCTTTTCTCTTGGAATATAATTTTACTAATCTTGTATCCACTTATCGTTTCTCATTTCACCTAAAATAGAAACTTCTTTTGTTCTAGAATAATCTTCGATCGCTAAAAGCATTTGCTCTTTAGTATCTCTTCTAACCAATATCCCATTCCCGCCTTGGTTCTTTACTTCGATGTAAAAACCGTCACGTAATTTCGCAGGTTTTGTTGCTGGTCTCCCCATGTTATATAAATCAAATTTCTCTAAAGATAGGGTAAATATTTTTAATTATTGCTTTTTTTATGATTTTTTATGAAAGTGAAATAGGACTTATTTATACTCTTTCTAAAAAAGAAGCTTCCAAAGTTGTGGTCAAACGAATGAAATTCCAATTGATTAATCGAACGGTGATGTATTCAATTTGATTGATCGAAAGGTTGCTTTTTTTATGAAGTTGTGTGATTGTTAACTTTGGATTTTCTGATATTAAATTCAATATACTTTCCTCTTCACTCGTTAACGTTAATGGTGGATTTCCATTATCTTCTTTATACTTCCAAGCGTATTGAAGTAACATTGGAGCAGGTATGATTTGATTTTCTACAACTATATAAGCGTTGTATTTATTCGTCTTTTCTTCAATTGCCAGAACACCTGGTTTATCCGTTTTAATTATACTTAGTTTAAAATAATACTTATTACTCTCAAGAACTTCTTCTATATTTAACGAAACAATCCCTTTAATTAAGTCTAACTGAATCAACTTTAAATCGTCTATAACATTCTTTGGAATTACACCTTTGACTTTCTGCTTCTGATTTACTCCTATATATATAAGTCCACCATTTGTATTTGAAAACGCAACAATTGTTTTAGCTATCTCAAAATGATTATCTGAATTTTCAAAATATGCTTTATCGAAAAAATCTGATTGATTATTCATTTTCGCTGTTCCAAATTTCCCAAGCTTTAAGCGCTTGGTGTTTCAACATTGATTCACCGTTCAAGATCGTCGCGTTGTTTTCTTTCGATTTACGTAAGAACAATGTTTCAGCTGGATTGTAAATTAAATCAATCACTAAATGTTCTTCTGTTAAGTATTCAAATGGAAACACAACTGATTCTTCAACATTTGGAAATGTACCAATTGGCGTACAATTAACAACTACTTTACATGCGTTTAACATGTGTTCATTTATGTCTTCGTATGAAAACTCTTTTGAACCTTTAGGCGTTCTACTAATTGTAATAATATCTACTCCTAAACTCTTAAAAACATATTTAATTGCTTTGGATGCTCCACCAGTCCCTAAGATTAAAGCTCTTTCGTGTTTGTTCGTTAAAAAAGGTTTTATCATTTGATGAAAACCAAAGGCATCTGTATTGTGACCTATTTTCTTTCCATTACTGAATTGAACTACATTAACAGCACCAATTGAATTAGCTTCAACTGATAAATCATCTAAAAAAGGAATAATCTGTTCTTTATAAGGAATAGTTACATTTAATCCCTTTAAATTTTCCAATTGAAAAACTTCTTCAATTTTGTTTATTTCTGGTAATTCAAAATTCAAATAAGCAGCATCAATGTTATTTTCATCAAAATACTTCGTGAAAAATGCTTTTGAAAAAGAATGATTTAATGTTTTTCCAATTAAGCCGTACTTATGCATTTTTAGCTTTTTTTGATTTCAAGAAACTCAACAACATCGGAAGTACAGAAATAAAAATGATTCCCAAACAAACTTTCTCAATATTATCTTTAATCCAAGTAATATTTCCTAAGAAATAACCTGCAAGTGTTAAACTGAAAATCCATAAAACACCACCAATCACGTCAAATGAAAAGAATTTTTTATAATCCATCTTCCCTACTCCTGCTGCAAAAGGTGTAAATGTTCTAACTAATGGAACGAATCGCGCCATAATAATTGCTTTTGTACCATTTTTCTCAAAAAACAATTCTGTTTTCTCTAAGTATTCTTTCTTAACGAGCTGTCTTCCTTTAATTTTCCAATTAAAAACGCCTAAACCTAATTTTCTACCTATCCAATAATTTACATTGTCACCAAGTACAGCAGCTACAAAAAGTAAAGGAAGTAATAACAAAATATTTAAATCTCCTGGTTCACCAGATAAACTTGGAGCAGCAAAAAGTCCAGCTGTAAATAGTAATGAATCACCTGGTAAAAAAGGCATTACAACCAAACCAGTTTCAATGAAAATAACTAAAAATAATACAACATAAATTGCATTCTGATACTCTTTAACAATCCAAGGAAAGTCTAAGTGTATTATGTGTTCAAATAATTCTACCATAATGTAAAAGTAGTGTTTTGATTATAATTTGGAATTATTTTTTTTAAAATTAAGTTATGATAAAGAATGATCATTCATGATGATACGGTTCGCCTCTCAATATAGTCATAGCCCGATAAACCTGTTCAAAGAAAATCATACGAATCATTTGATGAGAAAATGTCATTTTTGAAAGTGAAATTTTATCCGAACAAGCTTTGTAAACTTCATCTGAAAAACCATAAGCACCGCCAATAACGAAAACTAACCCATGGCCTCCTTGGTTAAATTTTTGTTGAATAAATTGTGAAAATTCAACTGATGAAAATGTTTTCCCTTTTTCGTCTAATAATATGAGTTGTTCACCTGCATTAACTTTAGACAAGATTTCTTTCCCTTCCAATTCTTTAATTTGCTCAAAAGTTAATTTTTTAGTGTTTTTAATATCTGGAATTTCGATTCTTTCTACTGGAACATAGTGTTTTAGTCGACCTAAATATTCATTTTCACCTTCAATTAGAAAGTTCTTACCTGTTTTTCCTATACACACTAATTTAATCTTCATGGACAAAAATTGTATAATTTAATTCAAAATTCAACAATAAATATTAAATAACAATTTTTTAGGCATTATATTTGCTTTCTTTTTGGAAAAATTAGAATATGGGCTTTTTTTATTCATTTCTTACATCATTATTAATCTCTTTACATTTAGTAGGTGAAATTCCGTATGCTGGTTTAGAATCTGCTTTTTCAGATAACAATCCATCAGGAATCGTCAATTACGGAAAAGATAAGATCCTTATTAATGTGTTAGGAACGGAAGGTGTTTACAGTCAATCACAGGCGGCTCTTGTTCTAAAAGATTTTTTCAATAAAAAGCCAAGCACTTCTTTTAAGTTTATTTTTAAAGGGAAAGAAACACCAGAAGGATCATTTGCAATCGGTAATTACGTTAGCAAAGGTGAAGCATTTAGGGTAACGATTCAATTCAAAAAAAATGGTAACGACTTCAAAATAGAAAGTCTTACAATTGAAAAAGCATAAAGTTTAATGGAAAATTTCGCAAACGCAGCAATGATCGATGAAATTATCGAATTAGCATTAAGAGAAGATATTGGTGATGGTGATCATTCATCTCTTTCATGTGTTCCTCAAAATGCGCAAGGTCATGCAAAGTTGATTGTTAAAGATGATGGAATTTTAGCAGGCATTGAGTTAGCGAAACAAATTTTTCATAAATACGATCCTACTATTCAGATGAATATTTTCATTCAAGATGGTGCACATGTTAAAGTTGGAGACATTGCTTTTGAAATTCATGGAAGCTCTCGTTCAATTTTAGCAACAGAAAGATTGGTGTTGAATTTCATGCAACGAATGAGTGGAATTGCTACTCAAACAAATAAAATCGTTTCGTTGTTAGATGGATGTTCTACAAAATTATTAGATACACGCAAAACGACTCCAGGTATTCGTTACATGGAAAAATGGGCGGTTCGTATAGGTGGTGGACATAATCACCGTTTTGCTTTATACGATATGATTATGTTGAAAGATAACCATATTGATTACGCAGGTGGAGTTGTTCCAGCAATTTTAAGTGCGAACAATTATTTGAAAGAAAATAATAAAACGTTAAAGATTGAAGTAGAAGTTCGCAACGAAGAAGAATTAAAACAAGTTCTTGAAACAGGTCATGTTGATCGTATCATGTTAGATAATTTTACACCAGAACAAATTACAAACGTTTTACCATCAATACCAAAAAACTACGAAGTAGAAGCATCAGGAGGAATAACATTAGAAAC
>CANGHX010000224.1 GCA_947453715.1 Flavobacteriales bacterium
GTTTCCGTCACCTAAAGCTGTTACATTTACTTCATTTCCACTTACAAATTCTTGAACAATGATTGGTAATCCCCATTTCGCACTTATTTTATTGAAATAGTTAACAGCTTGTTCTGGAGTTGCAGCTATTGAAGCATCGTAATATTTACCTTTTATTACTAAAGGATATGTAAACTCATTTTTCAACGATGAAATTTCAGCAGAAGAAAAAATCATTTTACTGTATGGAACTTTTACTTCATTTTCAACACCAAAATCATATAATACTGATTTGTGTCTTGATTCGAATTGTTCCTGAGTTGGTAAAGCCGTTGCAATTCCAAAATCTCTTTTTAGTTGTTCTGAAAGTTTAATGAAACTATGAAGTTCAGCATCAAAATTTGGGATAATTACATCTATTTTTTCAACACTATTAATATAAGCTAAGCGCTCTAACAATGTTGCTGTACCAGAAGAAGGTAAAGGAATAGAATATGATTTATCGACTAAATCACGCATATACAAACCTGGCTCTAGGTTCTCGTAGGAAAGTCCAATTATTCTTACATCAAAATACTCACTTTCTTTCAATGCTCGAATAACAGGTATCCCAGGTCCTGGACTATCAATATTGTTCAGTCCAGAAACAGCCACTGTTATCTGACGTTTACTCATGACCTATTACTAATTGAAAGTTATTTAACATTAAAGTAAAATCAGATAAATCTTTTTCTACAGTAGCTTCATCCACATTGAATTTTGCTACAACACCTGCAATTACTTCTTCTTGTGATTTGTTATCTTTTAACAATCGAATGATTTCCATACCAACTTGATTTGTTGAGAATGAATCTCCAGTGGAAGGATTAAAAATAAATCCTGAATCACTAATGGCAATATTTTTATTGATTTGCATACTCTAACGTTTTTGATTACAATACAAATAACTGCATTCTATTTCAATTATTTTAAATGTATCGGTAAACGACAAAAATGTATCGGTGTTTGATTGAATTTAGAAAAATATTGGCAAAAAAATAGCCTTAACTCATAAGAATTAAGGCTATTCTAATAACTAAAAAGGAATTATCTTAGCATAATACCAATAACTAATTCGTGACTACCTTTCTTAATATAATTTGATCTTGAAATATTCATATCATAAGAATATCCTAATTTGAATTTTTTACTCAAATTAACTCCAACCATTCCAACTAATGCATTACTGTTTCTGTAAGAAATTCCTGCCCAAACAAATTTTTGATAATCGGCTTGAACTGAAATATCAACAGATAAAGGTGCTGGATTCATGTATTTCACTAAAAAAGATGGATTCAATGTTATATCATCTGTTAATTTTAAACGAATACCTCCAATTGCATTGAAATACATTTTTTGATTAAAATTGACTTCGCTTGAACCAAATGAAATCATATTTTTAGTCAATTGATCTGCTGCTAATCCAAAATAGAATTGCTTTGAATATAAATATAAACCAACTCCTAAATCTAAATTACTTTTATTTGTACTTCCTGAAACAAATCTTGTATACGAATTATCCATTGCAGGATCTAGAACTTCTGCCCTTTCTTTAATAAAAGTATTATTTGAAAAACCTAAATTCGCTCCAAATGAGAAGTTTATTTTTCTTGTCATAGGTAAATGAATTGCATAAGTGAAATTTGCTTTCACTTTTCTAAAAGCACCATATTGATCACCTATCAATTGTCCACCTAATGCATGTTTCATTTTGCCAGTTCCAACTTCAGGATGAGCATTTCCACTACCTGTTCTTACACCTGGATTGTAATATCCGCCTTTATGAGAGTTAAGTGCTGGTGTTGTTATCGAAATAATTGAGCTCATAGGTGAATTATTAAATCCTGTCCATTGAGTTCTTCCAACCATAGAGATGTCAGTGAAATCATAAATACCTGCTGCTGCTGGATTGATTAAATATTGATTTCTTGAATACTGACTGAATTGTGGTATTTGTTGTCCGAACACAAATGACGAACAACAAACTAATATATATAGATATTTAAATTTCATTTTGATAATTTTTATTCACGAATAATTGTAACAATTCCACCTGATGTTTTTGTTTTACCATCATTATAATCAATTGAATAATAATAAGACGCCACTGGTAATTCCTGACCATCAAATTTACCATCCCAAGGTTTTGTTTCATACTTACCTTCTTCTGATTCAAAAACAATATTACCCCATCTGTTGTAGATTTTCACTGTATTTTTAGGGTATATCAAATCAATAAACTCTAATTTCCATGTATCATTAACTTTATCTCCATCTGGTGTAAATGCTGAAGGTGTTACAATTGAACATTTATTGAAAACAACATTAATTGATGAAGATGCACTTTCACAACCTGTCGAATTTGTTTGAGTGACATAATACGTATTAGATTGTAATAATGGATTAAATGTAATTCCTGTACCAATTGAATCAGTAAGATTAACATCAGAATACCAAACAAGTGTATTTCCAGTTAAGGCAGTTGCTGAAATTTGAATTGGTGTTTCTCCTTCACAATACGTTACATCACCACTAGTTAATGGTGCATTTGGATAATCAACAACATTAACAAGAATAGTTTGATTCAAAGTTGAAGTACAAACCGGAGTTGTTGTTGTTTGAATCGAAGAAAAAACAAGTGTTTGGTTAGCTTGAAGATTCGTCAATGTGATTACTTCGTTACCTGTTGAACCAATTAATAATTGAGTACTTAAACCATTCAATGTGTAATTCAATTGAGAATTAGCCGTACCATTCACTGATAAACTAACATCTGTTCCTTTACAAATCGTTTGATCACTAGCTAAAACTACAGTTGGATTAGCAATAACTGTTTGAACTCCAGAAATTGTACTTGTTTGACTACCGCAAGTTGTTGTAACTTGACAATAGTAATAAATTGAACCAACGACTGAAGAACTTGGTGTATAAGTTGAGTTTGTAGCTCCTGCAATAATTGCCCCTCCTGTATTACTTGCTGTTGTGTTAGAGTACCATTGATACGTTAAACTTGTACCCAATGCTGTAATAGATAATGGTGAAAATGCAGTTCCGAAACAAATAGATTGTGCAGTTAATTGTTCAGAAACAATAGGAGTTGTAGTTGGATTTACATTCATTGCTCCTGAAATTGGACTTGTTTGCGTACTTGCATCACATCCACCTGTTACAACACAATAGTAATATTTAGTTCCTGCTACTAATGCACTTGGAGTATAAGTCGAACTTGTTGCTCCTGAAATGATTGCACCTCCTGTATTACTTGCTGTAGTATTTGAATACCATTGGTATGTTAAATTTGTCCCTGTAGCTGTTACACTAATTGCTGAGAATGTATTTCCGAAACAAATAGTTTGAGTCGCTAATGATTGAGTTGTTATAAAATTAGATGCTGTTGGATTCACATTCATTGCTCCTGAAACTGGAGTTGACTGTGTACTAGCATCACAACCACCTGTTACAACACAATAGTAGTATTTCGTTCCAACAGTTGCAGCACTTGGTGTGTAAGTAGCACTATTTGCTCCTGAAATGATTGTTCCTCCCGTATTACTTGCTGTTGCATTTGAATACCATTGGTACGTTAAATTTGTTCCAGTTGCTGTAACACTGATTGCTGAGAATGTATTTCCAAAACAAATTGTTTGAGTAGCTAAAGATTGAGTTGTGATAAAGTTAGATGCTGTTGGATTCACATTCATTGCTCCTGAAACCGGACTTGTTTGTGTACTTGCATCACATCCACCTGTCACAACACAATAGTAATATTTAGTTCCTGCTACTAATGCACTTGGAGTATAAGTCGAACTTGTTGCTCCTGAAATGATTGCACCTCCTGCATTACTTGCTGTAGTATTTGAATACCATTGGTACGTTAAATTTGTTCCTGTAGCTGTAACACTAATTGCTGAAAATGTATTTCCGAAACAAATTGTTTGAGTCGCTAATGATTGAGTTGTAATAAAATTAGATCCTGTTGGATTTACATTCATTACTCCTGAAACAGCACTAATTTCTGTTCCGCAATCTGTTGTTACTGAACAGTAATAATATAAAGTTCCAACTATAGAAGCACTTGGTGTATATGTAGAACTTGTTGCACCAGATAAAATTGCTCCCCCTACATTACTTGATAACGTATTAGAATACCATTGATAAGTAATATTAGATCCTACAGCCGTAACATTAATAGCTGAAAAACTATTTCCAAAACAAATTGTTTGAGTTGCAGTTGATTGAGAAGCAATTGGATTTGATCCAGGATTAACAATCATTGCACCAGATACCGCACTAGTTTGATTAGCACCGCAAGATCCTGAAACAACACAGTAATAATAAGTTGTTCCTGATGCTAAAGCACTTGGAGTATATGAACTTGAAGTAGCACTTGGAATCAATGTTCCTCCTGAATTACTTGCAGATGTATTAGAATACCATTGGTAAGATAAACCTGTTCCGTTTGCTGTAACCGAAATTGACGAAAACAGTACATTTAAACACACCGTTTGCGTTGACGTTGATTGAGACGAAATTGCCGTAGCAGGATTCACGATCATCGCACCTGAAACTACACTCGTTTGATTTGCTCCGCAAGATCCTGAAACAATACAATAATAGTAAGTTGTACCTGATGCTAAAGCACTTGGTGTGTATGAACTTAAAGTTGCACTTGGAATCAATGTTCCTCCTGAATTACTAGCTGAAGTATTTGAATACCATTGGTAAGACAAACCTGTTCCAGTTGCTGTAATTGAAATTGAAGCGAAAGAACCATTAATACAAACTGTTTGTGTAGTCGTTGATTGAGAAGAAATTAACGTTGCTGGATTCACGATCATTGCACCTGAAACTGCACTCGTTTGATTTGCTCCGCAAGATCCTGAAACTATACAATAATAGTAAGTTGTACCTGATGCTAAAGCACTTGGTGTGTATGAACTTAAAGTTGCACTTGGAATCAATGTTCCTCCTGAATTACTAGCTGAAGTATTTGAATACCATTGGTAAGA
>CANGHX010000225.1 GCA_947453715.1 Flavobacteriales bacterium
ACGGTAATCGGTAAAAACACCACTACAAATTGTATTGATACAACACAAGCAATGATATTCACTGTAAACCCATTACCTTCTACGACTTTAAGTGAATCTACTGGCTCTAATTTAATTTGTGCCGGTAATGCTGTTACTTTTACTGCTTCCGGTGCTTCAACTTATCAATTTTTTGTAGATGGTGTAGCTGTTACTGCAATTGGAGGAAATACTTGGACTACGACAACTTTAACAACTGGAAAAGTAGTAAGTGTGGTAGGTCACAGTGTAGCTGGATGTATAAAAACAGCCCCACAAACATTCACTTATACCGTAAACCCTTTACCAAATGCAACATTAACTTCAACTGATGCAGATGCTTCTATTTGTTCTGGTACACCAGTAACATTTAACGCAAGTGGTGGCGCATTATATCAATATTTCATAAATGGTATTTCTCAAGGAGCACAATCATCAACATCAACTTTATCTACTTCTAGTTTGACAAATGGAAATTCAGTTACTGTTGAAGTAGAGTTTAGCGGATGTAAAAAAGTTTCTACACCAATTGTATTTACTGTATTAACTTCACCAACAACAACACTTGTTTCATCTGATATAGATGCTTCAATTTGTGCAGGTACATCTGTAACATTTACGGCAAGTGGAGCATCAACTTACCAATTCTTTGTAAATGGAGTATCACAAGGTGCTAGTTCAGCTACAAATACATTTACAACTTCATCTTTAACAAATGGTCAAACTGTTAGAGTAACAGGTACATCAAATACTTGTCCTGTAAGTTCTGCTCTGACATTTACCGTATTAAGTTTACCTACTGTTCCTCTATTCTCAAATGACCCAGATAACACAATTTGCTTCGGTGATCCAATCACCTTTACAAGTGCAAATTGCTCAACATACCAACTATTCGCAAACAATATATCACAAGGAGCTGCTCAAGTATCACCGACTTTTAATCCAAGTTTAGCTTCTGGTTCAATTGCATTAAAGGTAATCGGAACAGGAGCAAATGGATGTACTGCAACAAGTTCAATAGTTACAGTGCAAGTAAATGCAATTCCAAGCGTTATTTTATCAAGTACTGATATAGACAACACCATATGTGCAGGTGAGTCTGTAACATTTAGCGGTTCTGGAAGTACAAATTATCAGTTTTTCATTAATGGAATACCTCAAGGAGGTCTTTCACCTACATCTACTTTAACTACTTCAAATTTATTGAATGGTCAAGTTATTTCAATGACTGGTTCAACATTAGGTTGTGCAAGTAATTCAAACACATTAACTTTTACTGTTAATACGATTCCAAATGTAACTTTATCAAGTTCAGATGCAAACAATGTGTTTTGTGCTGGTGATGCCGTAACTTTAAATGCTAGTGGAGCTTCAACTTACCAATTTTTCTTAAATAACGTTGCCCAAGGACTTACATCTGCTACAAATACATTTAATGCATCTTCATTATCTGCTGGAACTTATACGTTACAAGTTGTTGGTTATCAAAATAACTGTTCAAGAAGCACATCAAATACTTTAATTGTAAATGGACTTCCAACAGCGACTTTAGTATCGAATGATTTGGACAATATTATTTGTTCAGGTCAAAATGTAACTTATACATCAACTGGTGGATCATTGTATTTATTTAAAAAAGACAATGTTAACCAAGGTTCTGCTTCCCCTCTTTCAAGTATTTCATTTTCAAATTTAGTGAATGGGAATGTAATTTCGGTTGTTGTTTCAACTACTGAAGGATGTATAAATACAGCTACACTTACTCCTATCACTGTGAATACAACACCTACAGCAACCATAACATCATCTGATATTGATCATCAAATATGTATTGGCGATAACGTTACGTTTTCTTCAACTGGTGCAATGAATTATGAGTTTTTTGTAAACAATATTTCACAAGGTATTGCATCAACAACAAATACATTTTCAACAACTAATTTAGCGGATAATGATGCAATTAAAGTCACTTTAACAACTCTTGGTTGTTCCGCAACTTCAACTCCTATTACTTTTACGGTTCATAATTATCCAACTGTTTCATTAACTAATAATGGAGGAAATCAATTATGTACAGGAGCTAGTACAAATTTAACAGCACTTGGCGCTAATAATTATCAATTTGCTGTAAATGGAAGTACAGTTGGAGGATTTTCAACTTCAAATACATTTAGTGCAGCAGTAAACAATGGTGATGTAATTTCTGTTAGCGGTGAAACATTTGGATGTATTTCAAATTCATCTAGTAGTATTACTTTTATAGTGAATACTTATCCTACAATTTCAGCTATCTCTAGTGATGCTGATAACATTATCTGCTTAAATGATAATATCAATTTTACTACAACGGGTGCTACAACTTATACATACCAATTAAATGGTACAAACTTACAAACTGGAACTACCGGTACTTATTCATTAAACACTCTACAAAACAATGATGTAATTTCTGTAACAGGATATAATGGAACATGTGCGTCATCTCCAACATCATTTACATTCACTGTTCATTCAATGAATTTAGGTTTAACAGCTTCGCCATCAAACTTGATTTGTTCTGGTGATGCAGTTACTTTTACTGCAACTGGTGCAAGTCAATATCAATTCTTTGTAAATGGAACATCACAAGGTGCTTTAAGTAATCAATCAACTTTTAATTCAAGTACATTAAATAATTTAGATCAAATTACATTTACAGGTTATTCGACAACTACTCAGTGCATTCAAAATTATTCAGATTTTATTAATATGAATGTAATAGCTCAACCGACTATTACGACTTCAAATACTACGTTCTGTCAAGGTGATTCTGTAATTTTATATAGTAATAGTTCGACTGGTAATCAATGGTTATTAAATGGCTCGCCTATACTTGGTGCGACTGATACTTCATATATTGTTCACACCACTGGAAATTATAGCTTAGAGACAACTCATGGTGGCTTAGGAACAATTTGGTCATTCGGACAAAATGCTTCAGGTACAATTGGTGATGGAACAAATATTAATACAATTAATCCAACACAAGCAAATACTGCTTTAAGTTTTGAGGAAATATCTTCAGGAAGTGACTTTGTTATAGCTTTAACTTCTACAGGAAATGTATATTCATGGGGTGATAACAGTTCAGGACAATTAGGAAATGGAACATATACAGCTTCAAATTCTCCTATTCAAGTTCCAACATTAGGTTCAATCAAAACAATTGCAACCACTGAAATGAGTGTTATGGCTGTAAATCAATCTGGTGGTGTATATGTTTGGGGGAATAATACTTTAGGCCAATTAGGTACTGGAAATACTTCCGTAATTAATTTCCCATATTTAAATACAAGTTTGACAAGCGTTGATTCAGTTGCTGGTGGTAGAAACCATTTTGTAGTATTGAAAAATGATGGAACAGTTTGGACTGTTGGAAATAATGATTACGGGCAGTTAGGTACTGGAAATCAAACAGGATCAATGTCTGCTCAACATGTAATTGGATTAACTAACATCGTATCAGTAGGAGCAGGTGAATATAATAGTTTCGCAATCAATGCTGCAGGTGATTTATATGTTTGGGGTAATAATGGAGCAGGACAATTAGGATTGAATGATATTACAAATAGATTAACTCCAACATTATCTTCGTTAAAAAACATTACTAACGCACAAGGTGGTGCTAATCACAGTGTATTCTTGACTTCTTCTGAAACCGTATACACTTCCGGAAATAACACATTCGGTCAATTAGGTAATGGAAACAATACAGAAAGTCTTATTCCAACATTAGTCGCATTAAATGGTATTTCACAAATTTCAGCTGGTCAGTACACAACTATCTTAAAAAAATTAGATAATTCTATTTATGGATTTGGTAGTACAATTGAGGGACAATTAGCAACAACAAGTGTTACTTCAATCAATGTACCTACTCAAATTTCAAATTTATATGGGGTTGGTTTTGTAGAAGCTGGTAAAACGACAACTTATTGTATCTACCAAGAAGAACAAGCTTGTTCAACATCAGGAACTACAATTACAATGTTAAGTTCGCCTCCTGTTACAATTACTGAAAACAATGGTGTTCTTTCAACTGTTTCTGGTGTTAGCTACCAATGGTATTTAAATGGATTTGCAATATCTGGAGCAACAAACCAATCCTTAACAATTACTGGAAATGGATTCTATTCTGTTTCTGTAACCTATAGTAGCGGATGTGTTGGAACTTCTCCAGATTTTGCTTACAATGTTGTTGGGTTAGAGGAATTGACTTCTAGTATTTCTATCTTTCCAAATCCAACAAATGGACTTGTAACTATTTCTACAAATCGAGTAGAAAATGGAACAGCGACAATTCAAGTAAAAGATTTATCAGGAAGAATAGTTCTTGATTCTATTACAATTGCATCAACAAGTTCTCAAGTTGATTTATTTAATTTAAATGAAGGAATGTATATTATTGAAATTGTTTCAAATAATAAAATTCTAAGTAGATCTAGTATCGTTAAAAAGAATTAGAATTAATCATTAAAAATAAAATGAAAGCGGTAAGATTAGTTTTACCGCTTTTTTTATTTTAACAATCCTTCCAAAGGAAAATTCTAAATTAATTCTAAATTGAAACGTATGTTTGAGATATAAATAAAAACATAATGGAAACTCAAACTTCTCAATTACTAAATAAAGTTCCACAATTAACAGTTCTTTTTTGGTTAATCAAAATATTAGGGACTACTGTTGGAGAAACAGCTGCAGATTTTTTAGCATTCAATCTTCATTTAGGATTGACCAATACTTCTATCTTAATGAGTTTATTATTGATAACTGTTATCATTATTCAAGTGAAACAAATAAAATATATTCCTTCGATATATTGGTTAACAGTTGTGCTAATTAGTATCGTAGGAACTTTAATAACAGATGATCTTGTAGAAAAATTCGG
>CANGHX010000226.1 GCA_947453715.1 Flavobacteriales bacterium
GAGTTAATAGAAAAAGATCATTTAAAAATTGAATTATTTGAAACTGTATATAGAGATGCTGTTGTTTCTGCTGAAAAAAGTAGAGATTTTTCCTTCGCATACAATGTAATGGATAAATTAAGTTCAACAAAATCCTTTTCTAATGATGATGCTTATCATTTCTTTCAATTGAGTTTGTTGACTTCGAATTATGCAAAAGCAAAAGAACTAATTTTTAAAGGAATAGTTATTTCAAACGGAACAACAAAAACAGATTTAGCAAAGCTTTATTTTAACGGTAAAATTTGGGATGATATAGCGAAAGATTCTACCAAATTCAAAATAAAGGAAGTTGATTTCAATTCAAATAAAGGAGATTTTGGTGCTTTTTATCACCCAAATGGAATTGTGTTTACATCAGCTCGAGATTTAGCTGCAAAGGATTGGTCATATGATAATTCAGCTTTTTTAAATATTTACTTATTAAATGAAAAGAATAAAATTGAGACTTTAAAGTTTTTAAAATCGTCTAGACATGATGGGACAGCATGTTATGACAGTATCAATAAGTTATGGTATTTTGCTAGAAATTTTGATGCTAAAAGAAATAATCAATTGACAACTACAGGAATCTTTATTTACGATGAAAAATCAGATAAAGAAACAGCATTTAAATACAATTCAGATTCCTTATTTACGGCACAACCTTTTTTATCTGACGATGGAAATAAATTATGGTTTAGCTCAAATAGACATGGTGGACAAGGAAATGCGGATATTTGGTATTGCTTAAAAACAACAGAGGGATGGTCCGAACCTATCAATGCCGGTGATGTCATTAATACATCTCAAAATGAAATGTTTCCATTCTTTCAAAAAAACAAATTATATTTTGCAAGTAATGGTCAAGCTGGTTTAGGTGGTTTAGATCTATTTTCAGTAACTTATGAAAATGAAAAACCATCACATTTGAAGAACCTAGGCTCTGGGATTAATTCAAATCTAGATGACTTCTCATTGGTATTGGATAAAACAGGTAAATTGGGTTACATGTCTTCTAACAGAATTGAAAACATTGATCATATTTATTCAGTAAAAGTGAAATCAGCTGAATTTGTATTAAAAGGAGAATTAGCAGTTGATTTTAAAGGAAATGAAGATTTATCATTAATTCCAATCGTAGTAAAAGAAAACGGAAACATCATTGACACATTATATGCAGACAAAGATGGTAAATTTGATTTTAAAACAGAAAAGAACGAAGATTATACATTTGAAATTAATAATGATCGATTCTTTCCACTGAACGAAACATTTTCAACTAAAGATAAAATTGAAAGTGATACGACTTATAAAAAAATAACGTTGATGTCGAAATTCATTACGGTTAATACAACTGTTTTAGATCAAAAATCTAAAAAGCCAATTCCTTTTTCTAAAGTTGTGATAAAAGATGATATAACTGGAGAAGAAAAAACATTTACAGCAGATAACAAAGGAAATTTTGAAACAGAATTAGAACGTAATAAAACGTTTACAACTCATTCGACTCATCAAGGGTATTTTGATGGTAATTCTAAAATTAATACAGCTAGTAAAGAGCCATCAATGAAAAAAGATATTGATTTAAAATATATCGCAAAAGGTTCGACAATTGCTATAGAGAATGTTTTCTATGATTTTGGTAAAGCAACTTTAAGACAAGAAAGTAAAGTGGAGTTGGACAAGCTTGCTGAATTCTTAAAAGAGAATCCAAAATTAAAAGTTGAATTAAGTTCTCATACAGATAGCCGTGGTGGAGATGCAAGAAACTTAGTGTTATCTCAACAAAGGGCTCAAAGTTGCGTTGATTACTTGATTTCAGTTGGAGTAAATAAAAACAATATCGTTGCCAAAGGATATGGTGAAACGAAGTTAATTAACCGTTGTAAAAATGGTGTGACTTGTTCAGAAGAAGAACATCAGAAAAACAGAAGAACAGAAATTAAAGTATTGTAAAATTAATATAACATTTAAGTAGAAAGTCGTTTAGTAATAAACGGCTTTTTTTATATTAATTCCTTTTCGATGAATATAGTAATTTGATAGATTAATTGAAATTACATATTAAAATTGGCTAACCATTCACTTAAAAATGTACAATTAGTTAATGTTTAATTTTTTCTTAATAAAACTTACTTATGCTATATTTTATGGAAGTTTTAGCGATTTAAACTTAAGTGAGTTTGTAAAACATTTTACCCCAAAATCAACAGTACACAATGTATCTAAACCGCTGACGTAGATTTTTTTTATTTCGCAATAGCTTGCTGTAATTTTGTTTTAACTAAAAGCGTTAACTATTTATTACTACTTCAACAAATTACTATGAAACTATTAAGCTTGAAAAAAAGAACTGTATTAACAATCATTTTTTTATCTTTCATTAACTTATTTGCATTTAGTACTAATTATTATATAAGTGCTACTGGAAATGATTCTAATAACGGAACAGCATCTGGCACTCCAAAATTAACATTAGCAAATATTTTTTCAACTTATAATTTAGGTTCTGGGGATATTATTAATGTTGCTGCTGGTACTTATACTGAAACTGGAATTACTGTTGGTACGGATGATGAAGGTTTCACAATTAAAGGAGCAGCTTTATCTGGAGGAGCTCCAACTTCAATTTTTGATGCCTCTAGTACTGCTCGATGGTTGTTTTTGAATAATATAAATAATGATAACATCATCTTAAGTAGATTAACAATAAAAGATCATAAAAATACAGATGGTGGAACACCTGGTGGTGGTGGTGGTATTAAAATTATTGCTGGATGTACAGGTTTCACGATTAATTATTGTGTTTTTGATAATTGTGACACGCGAACAGCATCTTTGCAGCATAGAGGAGGGGCAATTTATTCAGCAGAGGCATTAATAATTACATACACAACTTTTAAAAACTGTGATGCTGAATATTACGGTGGAGCAATTTCAATTGAACTTTCTCCAGCGGCCAATTCAACTATAAGTCAATGTAAATTTTCTTCAAATAATGCATCCAATTATGGAACTGCAATTTTTTATGGTGTTTCCGTTTCTAAGTCATTGACAATGACAAATTGTTTATTGTATAAAAATGGTAATACAAGCGGAGAAGCGGCAATAGTTGCGATGAACTCGTCTAGTACTTTGAATATTATGAATTGTACAATAACTGCAAATGGAAATACGAGTGTAGGAACAGGAGGTGTATTAGCGTTGTCTTCTTCATTAATAAACATAACAAATAGTATTATTTATAATAATTCAGGTAATACTTACAATGATGTTTATAATAATTCCTCAACTATTACTATGAAAAATTGCTGTTATGGAAGCTCGTCTGAAATTAATTCCATCACAAGTAATACAGGTTCCATCATTGCAAATCCTTTATTTACTTCATCTGCTACTGATGATTATTCATTATCAAATTCATCTACTTGTATTGATGGAGGAACATTAACTGGTGCTCCAACAAATGATATTAGAAATTATTCTCGAGTAAATAATCCAGATATAGGTGCTTACGAATCTAATGGTGTTGTTTTACCTATAGAGTTATTAAATTTTAATGGAGAAAAAAAAGCTGATTCTAATTTTATTTTTTGGTCAACAGCATCAGAATGTGATAATGATTATTTTATTTTGGAAAAATCTATTGATGGTATTACATGGGATGTATTAGATCGCTTTAAAGGTCAAGGAAATTCGCATAGAATAGTAAATTATAATTTCACAGATTATAATATCAACGCTGAAGTATCATATTATAAATTAATTCAAGTTGATTTGAATGGTAAAATGAAAAAATATTCGCCGATTTCTTTAAAATCCAACTTCGCGAATCAGAATTTCATATTTAGAAATCAATTAGGTCAAGAAATTGATTATGAAAATTCACCAACTGGTGTTTATTTGAAATGTTTTATGGATGGCACCTCTATAAAAGTGTTTAAGGATTAGTGTATTATTTGTTAATTTGTTAAACGGTTTTTATTTTTTTTAATCAATTTAAATTATCTATTTGAATTTTCAGTTTTTATTCTTACATTTTCCAATACTAGAATTGAAATTTATTATTTAATTTAAACTGATTTTCAGCTTAACAATGCTAAATATATGTTAAAGAAATTTTCGATATTGTTTTTTATAGTGATTTCATGCACTGGTTTTTCTGCTACGTATTACTCAGATTCTGGAGGTGGAGATCCGAATAATGTAAATAAATGGTGGACAGCAACGAATAATACAGGTTCACATCCATCTGATTTTAATACTTCTTCGGATATTTTTATTTTACAAGCAGGACATTCATATACAACCACAAATGCTTGGAGTGTTGGTTCGTCAAATGCTGTTACACTTCAAGTTAATGGTACTTTAACAATACAAACGGCTAACACTATAGCTACTTTTACTATAACTAGTGGGGGACAAGTTACAGGAACTGCTCAAACAACAATTAGAACATCTTTTAATATAAATAATGGAGGGAAATATATTTTAAATAATTCTACTTCAAATACTTCAACAACATTATTTGCTGGAACAGAATCTTTTGGTGCTACATCTACATTTGAAATTCAAAACATGAGCACAACAGCAGGAGATTTTGGTTCATGTATTGCTGCATGTACTGGGACTTTTCCAGGAATAATTAATTGGAATATTCAAGCTGGCTCTACAGCATATATTCTTCACGCAACAGCTTCTACAACTTATACAATTTCAGGTGATTTAACTATTTCTCAGACAGGAGCAGCGAATGGCGGAAGTGTTGCAGCTTGTGGAAATGTTGCTTCTCCTGTTTTGGTTGTTACTGGTACTTGTACATTGAATGGAGGGAAATTTTATTTAGGTTCAACAACTATCGCCTCTAATAGTGCTACTTTGACTTTAAATGATTTTGTGATTGCAAATGGAAC
>CANGHX010000227.1 GCA_947453715.1 Flavobacteriales bacterium
AGTGCTGCCAAAGCGGTGAACTTTGGAATCATTTACGGACAGTCAGCTTTTGGTTTATCACAGACTTTAAATATTTCAAGAACAGAGGCGAAAGAAATCATTGATAGTTACTACGCACAATACGGAACGATTAAAACTTATATGGATGAAACCGTAGCCAAAGCAAGAGAAAATGGCTATGTTGAAACGATCATGAAACGTCGTCGTTACTTACCGGATATTAATTCTTCCAATGCTATTGTAAGAGGTTTTGCAGAACGAAATTCGATTAATGCACCTATTCAAGGTTCAGCAGCAGACATTATCAAAATGGCAATGGTAGCAGTATATCAAGAGATGAAAAAAACCAATTTGAAGTCTAAAATGATTCTTCAAGTGCACGATGAGTTAGTTTTCGACGTACACGTTAATGAAATTGAGCAAATGAAGTCGTTAGTCAAAAACGCGATGGAAAATGCGGTACAGTTAGCAGTGCCGATGGAAGTAGAGATGGAGTTGGCTAAGAATTGGTTGGAGGCGCATTAAGCTTCGACTGAGTTCAGCTTGCTAAATTTTGGATTGTTGATTTTGAATATTAGATTGAAAATTCAAATCCCCAACATCCATTGCCATGCTGGAATTACATGAATAGTTCCTTCTTGGATTATAATCTCTGATTCCTCATCATAAGTGATAATATAACCTTCTGTGATGTTCAATTCTTTCATTGCTGAAGAAAGCGCTTTGATTTCTCGCTTTGCTGTTTCTTTATCATTGATACTATAAGATACTTGAATAAGTAACTCTTCCTCAGGAACATAAAAATCAATTTCTGTTTTACGTTTTAGAAAATATGATTTAAATCCTTTTCGCCTTAACTCGATATAAACTAAATTTTCCAATAGTTTTGTATCTTGATCAAATAGAAATAAACCTAAAATTGCATTATCTAAAAAATAGTATTTTTTATTGGTCTCTTTTTCTGAAAACTTACTGTGAAAGTTAGAAATTGAACCAATCATAAATGAAAGTTCCAAATAATTTAAGTAATCGAATAATGTGTTATTACCAATAGTTGCACCTGTTGATTTTATAAGATTTTTGATTCGATTAACCGAAGTTTCATTATTGACACTTTCTGCTAATTTTTTAACCAATAACTTCAAAACAGTTGAATTTGTTACATTGTATCGAGCAATTAAATCTCCATAAAATAATTTTTGGTAAACGCTCGACAAAAAATCACGTTTTCTATCAAATTGAATTAATTCTGGAAATCCTCCAAATTGTAAATACTCTCCAAAAGCTTTTTTGATTGGAAAACGTTCATCTGAATATTTAGATTTTTTCGATACTTCTATATTTTTAAAACGAAGGTATTCGCTGAAAGATAGGGGTAGAATTTCTTGATTGATGAATCGACCGCCAAGAGTTGTTGCAATTTCATGACTCAACATGTCAGCATTACTCCCTGTCACATAAACACGTAAACCATCATCTGTTAAACGACGAACAAATTTATGCCACATTGGTATGTTCTGAATTTCATCCAAAAATAATACTGGTTTTTTATCATACAATTCAGAATAAGCCTCTAAAATTAAATGTAAGTCATTGCTTTTCAATTCCATTAGTCGCTCATCTTCAAAATTAATCATCAAAACCTGTTCATAATCTGTAATTAAGTTTCCCTGAATTATTTGATACAAAAAATATGATTTACCAGCTCTTCTTAGTCCAGTAAATGCATAATTAGCTTGATTTTCAATCGAAACATCTCTTTTAATAATTTGTAATGATTTCAACCAATCCTGTCTATTTATTATAATTTTTTTAAACAATTCTTTCATTTTATCTTATAAATAAGACAAATATATGTAATTATGCCTTATCAATAAGATATAATTACATATATTTGTAATCCTCAAACTAAACTAACTCCTTATTCAATTGACGAATGTGTACAAAAGTTCTCATTATCATTATGTTTACCTGAATTGCAACTTGAGAATTTAGAAGATCACTCAACATAGCTATTCCTTGTTCAGAAAACACATAAGGTAAATATCTTGTACCTACTTTAGTTTTTGAGGTTTCAATTTGCAACCTCAAAGATTCCCATTCTTTAGTAATTAATTGAAACATAAAATCAAAAGGAAATCGATCTAAATTTCGTTTAACTACTAAATTTAAATATTTTCTTTCTACTTGGTATAGTTTAGATAAATCTCTATCAAGCAATACTTTTGCCCTTTTTAACTGAGCGATAGTCGAAGTTCGAATCTCATATATTTTCTGATGTATTTGTACGATTTCCATTCATGGTTTTGATTAAATTTTACTTTAAGATAATGAAAAAGTTTAAATGATTAATTCAATTAATATAAATACTCTAACAAACTGAAAACAGAATTTCACTAATTCAATGGGCACTTTTATTATATCAATTTGTACTTTTAACGAAAAAAGTTGAAGCAGTATTTTAAGGTTGTAATTTTTATACTAAGCATTTTCCAATTAAATGCACAAGAACCTTTTGCTGTTTCGATTAATTTAGAAAAAGGGTTACCTTCCAATTCGGTTTATGATCTTTTTCAAGATAGTAAAGGTTTTATATGGTGTACGTCAAATGAAGGTCTTTCAAGGTATGATGGATATGAATTTATCAATTACTCTGCTAAAAATCAATCGTCTAAGTCTGGAAGTGAAATTCAAGAAGATGCATTCGGACGAATTTGGTATATGAATTTTGACGGATTTCTCTTTTATGTAGAAAATGGAAAACTGAATTCTCTTCGTCAAAATACGCCTTTAGGTTATGCCCGTTTCGGAATTGTTAAAAATAAACTCTTCGTTTTTCAGCAAAAAGGGATTGATATCTACAATCTTAAAAACCTAAAAAGAGAAAAAACCATTTCTATTCCATTGAATGAATTAATTGAAGCCAGATGTTCGAACGATAAGTTTTATGTGCACACTAGATATATTTATTCCATTTCAACTGATGGAAATGTTCAAAGAGTGAATGAATTAAATGACTGGGCGCAAAAGGTAAATTATTTAGTTACACAAAAAAATACATTGATAGGAATTAAAATCAATGAAAAGGAAATCATTGGCTATGAATTCGCAAATGGGAGAAAAAGAAATATATGCACTAAAATACTTAATACACCTACTTTTATTCAAAAAATCTGTGTAACGGGACAAAAAGAAATTTGGTTTTGCACAACAAAAGGAGCTACCATTTTTCAAGAAAAAAATCAAAGAAATAATTTTAAAACGTATTTTTCGAATAAAAATATTTCCTGTACAATCAAGGACATAGAAGGGAATTATTGGTTCGGATCATTGACTGACGGACTAATTTTTGTTCCAAATATAAACTTCAAATCACACTTTTCTGAAATAAAACCCTATAAATTAGAATGTGTAAAAAACAACCTTTATATAGGAACTTCTGAGGACAAAATATATGTTTCAGAAATTGGAAAATGGAGTAAAAAAATTGTTTTTCAAGGTAAAGATAATCATGAAGTTTACTTGCTAAAACATGATTCATTTACAAATCAATTGTTCTTTACATCTAAATTATTTGGAACATTGAAGCAAGATAATACGATAGCTTTAAATCTCTTTGCTACAAAAGATTTGAAACGAATCGATAACCGATTCATGGCTATTTGTATTTCCGGATATTTTGGAATTTATGATCTTGGTCCTGGTAAAAATAGTAATTGGTTAAATTTATATAATCGGCATAAACTATTTAATCAACCATTGCCGGTTGCACCATTAATTAATGCTGTAAGAGCAAAGTCGGTAGTTGTTATAAAACAGAGTTCAACACTATTAATTACCACCAATATTGGGCTATTTAAATTAAATTATAAAGGCGAAAGAAGAGAACTGAAATACAAGGGAAATCATTTTTATTCATCAAAATTAGTGACAAATGGGAAATTAACTTGGGCACTAACTCCACATGGAGAAATTTACGAAATAGATGAAAATGATAAAATAGCGGAATTGACAAAAAAATGGAATTTTGAAAATATCTCGATTCGAAATTTTGAAGTTATTAAAGGTGTATTTTATGGTTATTCTGATAATTTTCTATTTCGAAAAAGAATAAATTCACAACGAAAAACGGAAAAAATAGCTCTTTTCGGAGCAACATTAACGGATATTAAAAAATGGAAGCAGCAATTAGTATTAGCTTCAAACAAAGGGATACTATTTTGTAATGAAAATCAACTTTTCTCAAAAAGAATTGTTCCTAAAATTGTAATTAATCACACCTCGATTAATGGAAGAGAATTTGATTATAAAACGTTTCAAAATTTTGAATCTTTTGAAAACACGATTGATCTAAATTTTTCTATTCTTTCCTTTTCTACAAATGGCGATTATCCTGTTGAATATAGAGTAAATGAAGGAAAATGGATTTCTGTTTCTACTAAAATTCGTGAGTTAAATTTAGCTTCATTAGCATTTGGTAAATACGATCTTCAATTACGAATCAAAGACCACAAAGAAGTATTACATGTTCGATTTAATATTGTTACACCATGGTTTAAAAGCATTTGGTTCTCTGTTATCTGGGTTAGTGCGTTATTTTTATTAATTATTACTTATTTGAAATGGCAAATTACAAGCTTAAAAAAACGTAATGAATTACTTTCTGAAAAAATTAAATTGGAAGAAAACCTAACAAAATCGATACTAAAATCCATAAAATCACAAATGAATCCGCATTTCTTTTACAATGCACTTAATACAATTCAATCTTTTATATTTTTAGATGACAAGAAAAATGCAACAAGTTATTTGTCAAAATTTTCGAAGTTGACAAGAATGATTTTAGAAATGTCAGA
>CANGHX010000228.1 GCA_947453715.1 Flavobacteriales bacterium
ATAGTTATATCGACACTAAAAGAATCTATCAAAACTATGTCACTAAAGCTACACCAGATTATGTTTCTAAACACAATTTAAATATTGTAGCAAAATATTTTATTGAGAAAATACAAACAAATTTCTCAGCAACTTATTCGTATTCAAGCGGAAGAGCATTTTACAACCCTAACTCTTCAGTATTTTTGTCAGATCACGCACCAGCTTATCAAAATTTCGCAATGACGGTATCCTATTTGACTACAATTAAAGGATTATTCGCCGTATTTTATTTAAGTGCTGATAATATATTGAATACTAAAAATGTATTAGGTTACAGATATTCAATGGATGGTACTCAAAGATATGCGATAGTTCCTCCATTATATCGATCCATTTTCGTTGGATTCAACTTATCTTTATCAAAATTTAATAAAGACGAATTATAATTTAAACAACTAATAATGAAAAAAGTAATTGCAACATTAAGCTTAGCGTTCATTTGTATAACAAATCAAGCATTAAAAGCACAAACATTAGAAGAGGATGTTAAATCAACATACCAACAATTAGATACGGCTAAAACATTGGGTCAATTTATGGCTGCTTCTTCTGCCCTAGATATTTTAGCAAATAAATATCCGAATGAATTTATTACGAATTACTATTCAGCTTATGCTAAAGCATTAATTTCATACAGAGAAAAAGATGCTAAAAGAAGAGATTTGTATTTAGATATGGCGAATAAATACTTTGATAAAGTGAAGGAAATTAAGCCAAATGATTCTGAAACTTTTGCTTTAGGTGCCTTGTTAGCCAATGCTCGCTTATCCGTAGATGGTGCTAGCAGATGGAAAGAATATGGGGCTATTTTCGAGGAAAACTTAACAAAAGCAAAAGAATTAAATCCAAACAATCCTAGAATCTATTACTTAAAAGGAGCTGCAACATTCTATACTCCAAAAATGTTTGGTGGAGGTGGTAAAAAAGCAAAACCTTTTTTCGAACAAGCAAAACCTTTATTTCCAACACAAGATACTTCTTCTGTTCTAATTCCAACTTGGGGAGAAAGACAAACAGATGAATTCTTGAAAATGTGTGATGAATAAATAACAATAAAACAATACTAGAAAAGCGATTCAATTTGGGTCGCTTTTTTTAATTTACAAAATCAACATTTCTTTTTTTCATTATGAAAAACCTTAAAGATAGAAATGGTGTATTTACAGTCTTAAAATTTGCTAATGGAGTTAATAAATTAAATCCTGCTTGCAAATGAAAACCATATAATTTATATCCAATTACAGGTACGATACCAACTCTAGAATGGATGAAATCAGTTAAATAAATTCCACTTACACCGTAAGTAAAATCAGCTCTACCTGTTTTATTATAATATCCAAATTCATAGCCAATTACATTATTAATATAATTGTAACTAATACCTGCATGTAATGAATGTGTTTGTGGTTTAACCCATTTAACTTTTTTCCATTGCCTTTCAAATCCAATTTCAAAATTAGTATATTGACCTCTTTGGACACCAATATAAGGTCCAGACTTATAAATATTAACTTTCGTATCTTTTAATTTTTGCCATCTCGATTCCTTTTCTTGTGAAAAGAAGGCGTTACTAATTAAACATAAAAACAGAATGTAAAATATTTTATTTGGCATATTGATCATGTATTGATTTAATTTCCTCGGCATCATTTGCGTCTAATCCTAAACTATCAGCTATTTCTTTCGCTTCAATAATTTCTTCCACTGTTAAACCTGTGCTATCTGACTCTTCTTTAAACGCATTTTGCAGGAAGATTCTACTTTCATTCATTCCTGGAATGGTCGTTGTCGAAATTTTCTTTACTGGATTGTACAATAGTGAACTTTCTTTCTTTTCTGCTGGAAAAAAATGGCTTTTCTCATCATATGATTCAATTAACACAATTCCGACGCTAACAAAATAAGTCATTTTCAATGCGGCGAAAAATAAACCGAAAAATTTATTTACAGGTGTTAAATTAACTGCCTTAATGACTCTTTCAATTGCTTTTCCTGCGAAATAAACCATCGCTCCTACTGCTAAAAAGGTAACGGTGAATGAAATGACAGGTAAATATTCAGAAGTCCAACCGAACGTTTCTTTTAACCATTTTGACACACCATCTGACAAATGTATTCCAGCATATAAGCCAACAACTAAAGCTAATAATGTAAAAACTTCAATTATCAATCCATGCTTAAAGCCTTTGTAAGCTGCATATATGATTGGAACTAAAATTAAAATATCTAGAAAATTCACGTGTATTTTTATTGTAAAGTTAAATTCAAACTATGTTGTTGAAAGATAAAGTTTCAAATTTTCTGAACGATGAATTGTTGTTATCCCAATTGAACATTAAAACCTGCGTCTAAAACAAATTTATTTGCTTTTAAAGAATTTTAAATTAGTTATTTATCCTATTTATTTTTAGATCAAACATTTACTTTTTAAATTCGAAATATTCCTCAGATAATTTTTCTCCATTTTGAAAGTAATAAACCCAAACTACTAATTTTTCATTTAACTTATCAATATAACTTTTCATTTTAGGATTATCAAAATCTAAACAAATATCACCTGTATAGTGAATTCTTGATAAATCACCTGCCAACCAACGACCTTGTTTTTTACCATTATTAAAATATCCTATTTCTCTCAATGATCCATTATCATTGTAAAATTTCCATAAACCAGTTGGTAATCCATTTTGATTTTCTCCTTCGCATTGTAAAACTCCATTTAGATAATATTGCTTTTGATATCCATTTACACCATGTAAAGATGTATCTTTTTCAAAAAACGTATAAAAGGTATTTATATCAAAATTTTCATTCAATGAACAGATATACAAGCTATTTTGATCCAATAAATACTTTTTGAAAATAATTTCATTTTCTGAATTTTTCTGAACAAATAATCCTTTGGTTTTGAAAGATAAAGTATCATTAATTTTTATGATTGAATCAAAATAATTAATACTGTAATTACCATTTAAAGAGTCAAAATAATTCCAATTTAAAATCTTATTTCCTTTTTTATATTTACCTTGATATTTGATATTTCCATCCACATCATATTTTTCAAAGTAACCATTTAAATTTTCAAAATCGTAATCATCGTAATATAAATAAATTCCATCTTTTTTGACTTTATATCTGCCCATTGAATTACTATATAAAAAACTTGAGTAATATTTATCAGATGGGAAACCCAAACAATTCAGTGTATCAATATTAATTAATTGATAGATATTTATCGTATTTGAATAATTGATTTGTTTAATAAACCTATTTTCATTGTAAATAAATAAATTCTCTATTTGACCCAGTGTATCGAAGTAATAAAGTGTATCAATCAATAAACCTTTTGAAATAGTCCCTTTTCTAACTAATCTATCTTTATCATACACAGAAAAAATCCCATTTAATGTATCATTGGCATAATTTGCAACCCATTTTATTTTTTTTATATTATCGTAACGCTCATATTTTCCATTTTTTACACCATTTACAAACTCTTGAGAATAGTCATATTCATTATAATATCCAACCTTCCCTTTTTTTGTTCCTGTTAAATCAAATTTTGGAATAGGGTATAATGTTTTTGAAGTAATTTTTCCTTCCTCATTATATTGAATATACCATCCATTTAATTGATTGTTTACATACTCTTCTGTTCTACCTAAATATCTCTTTCGTTTATTAGTGAACCAATAACTTCTTACTTTTCCATTTGTTAGATTATCCTTTACTTCAATTTCCTTAACTATTTCATTTTTATCACTTTTGCAAATAATTCTCCCAGATATTTTACCATTAATAAAAGGATATTCTATTGATTTTATTTTGATTGTACTATTATTACAATCATCATTTAATAAACCAGTATAAATTTCCAAAGAATATGGAAATTGATTTTTAATCGATGGAAATAAATTTTTGATTGATTCTAAACTTTGATAATTTGATCTAATATGAAAAATATGGTTTGACAGTTTATTTTCATACTTAAAGTCTATGGAATCTGTAAAAATGAATTTTATTTTACCATTAAATAATTCATCATTTAATTTACAAATAGATTTTCCCATTGTATCAATTGTAAATCCTAAATAAATCAAATCAAGATTTAAAATTGAATCTTCTATTTGTTTGTTGTAGTACTTGTAATACCTATTTCTATTTAATGAATCAATAGTTTGAAAATAAAAAGTAAATGGGCCTATAGTTGTTGTTCCTTTATAATTAGTTATTAAAAAATTCGAATCAAGTTGAAATTTACCATTTGTGATAAGATTTTTTGAAAATTCAGATTTAAAATATTTACCTGTGTAAGATACGGGCTGATATGATTTTTGAAAAACAACATCTTCACTTTTTTGTTCCAATTCTTGTGACAAAATAGTAGTTGAAGTATCTACTGAATACTTGGAAAATATACCAAATGAAATTGAAAAATGATAAATATTACCATAAATAGAATAAATTTTATCTCCAATTTTTTTATAGCGATAATCAACTTTTCCTGAAGAGTCAAAATAATTAGTACTGCAAATTTGATTGCACTTATCATATGTTGTTTTGATGTAATACAAAGAATCACTGTTAAAATCTAAAACACATTTAATTTTTCCATCTCCATAATAGATATTGGTATTCTTTTTTTCTAAATTCCCATTTTCAATTTTGTATTTTAAATAAAGTTGTCCATTGTCATAATATTTCTCATATTCTAAGTATTTGAAATAAGCATTTTCACCATCAGGTTTTACAATATGATC
>CANGHX010000229.1 GCA_947453715.1 Flavobacteriales bacterium
ACTGGCATTTTTCAGAATTGCATTTGTAAGATCAAGACCTGAACCGTCTTTGAAAAGTAAAGACATATCTAAGTAACCCATAACTCCAAACAAAATGTTGAGTAGTGCTAAAACGCCAACTACAATTCTCAACCATTTTGGAACTATATCAATGTGTTTGCTCATGGCTTTAAGATTTTAATTGTTTCATTGCTGTTCCCCAATCTTCTAAATGGTGCACTGATGTTAGTTTACCATCAATAACAGTGTGGAAATCAATTGACATTATTTTGAAAGATTTTGTGCCATCAGTTGGTGTTCCCATAAAGTCGCCATTTGGTGTTCCACTTACCAAACTGCGAACTACATACTTGTTACCATCTTTGGCAATGTCTTGTGGTTCCCATTTTAAGTCTGGAATTAATTTCCAAAAGAATTCAACTTGTCCAATTAAAGCAGGTTTTCCTTTGCTTTCTACCGAACCGTTTGAAATAAAATCATCGGCTAAAACTTCTGTCAATACAGTGGTTGGTGTAGTTTCGGAGTTTACAGTTAATGCTTTTTTGTAAAAGGCAGTTAACGCATCTCTATTTTTGTCCATCTTTTAATATTTTAAATGATTAATAATGGCACAAAGATGAGGCTGTTTCATTTTTTGCACAATGGACAAATCAGCCTTTGTATGGCACTTTTGGGAATGCTATTTTTTGAGGTAAGTTTCTCTGAATTCTACGGGTGTAGTATCCGTGTTTTTTTTGAAGAAACGGACAAAATAGGCAGGGTCTTCAAAACCCAACTCTTGTCCAATTTCTTTTATGGATAAATTAGTGTGAACCAAAAGCCGTTTGGTTTCTAAAAGTATTCTGTCGTTAATAACTTCCTTTGGTGACTTGCCCAAAACTTTTGCTGTTGCTTGTCCTAATCGCTTTTCCGAAATGCAAATAAGTTTAGCGTAATCGTTTACACTTTTTAATATAAGGTAGTTGCTTTCTAATAGGTCACGAAAAAGTAAAGTATAATCAAGGTCTGCTCCTTTTTTCAATTCTTTAAAACCTTGTTTGCGTTTTTCCCTGTCGGCAAGAAGCAAAAAGTTATGAAGTAGATTTTTTAATAAAATATATTTTGTATTGTCGGCAGGTAGGCTCAGTTCTTCCGTAATACTATCGCAAATATTGGTATATTTTTCAAAATCAATTTTATTCAACTTGATTGTTGGCTTGTCTGCAAAGTCATTGAATAATATGCTGCTTCTCAAAAATCTTGTGTCATTATCAGTTGTGCAAAAAAAGTCTTCTGTAAATATTAGAACTTGTCCTTGGTAATTCAGCAATTTGTCAAACTGATGCACACGGTCTTTGTCAATAAACAATAAAGTGTAAGGTTCTATTTTGATTGGGGTGAAGTCAACATAATGAGTTGGCTGGCAGTTGTCAAATAAAAAAACGTGATAAAAATTTGTCCGATGAGGCGTTACTAAATGGTCTTTGTTTACAGTTGTCAAAGTATACAATGGAACAACTTCCACTTGTAGGTCAGTGCTTCGTTTAAATTTAAGTTTCTTTATTTCGTCAGCCATTGTTTAGTTTAAAGAACAAAGTTAATGTTTTGTCTGTCGGTTGATGTTTGCACGGTCTGTCGCAGCATTACGTCTAACACCTGTTAGTTGTTGTTTTTATTTCGTTTCAGTTTTATACAACACACAATTTTTCAGTTGGTCGTTGTTTGTCAATAAAGAATGTTCAAATTCATATTGCTTTTTCATTCCGATTTTTGTCATAATGTGTTCCGATTTTGTGTTAATTTTCGGTGCAATTGAATATATTTTTTCAAATTTTAGGTCGTTCAAAGCATAGTCAATACATTTTTTTGCTCCTTCTGTTGCTAAACCTTTATTCCACTCACTACTTTTTATTCTCCAACCGATATCAATACAAGGTGTGAAGTCAGCCTCGAAAGTTTGTATCGAAAGTCCAATAAAACCAATAAATTCATTGTCTTCAAGTATGTCAACGGCGAAATAGCAAAATCCTATGTCTTCAAATTGTTTTTTCATACGTTCAACAAATTCAATTGTCTGTTGTTTTGTCGGAATACCTGGAAAAAACTCCATTACTTCTTCGTCAGAATTTATTTCGTGCATTTTGTCAATGTCAGTTGAAGTCCAATTTCTAAATCCAAGTCTGTCTGATGTAAATATGTATTTCTTCGTATCGATCATTTTTCACGTTCGGTTTTTCAAAATAACAGCTAACGTTTTGGTGCTAGGCGACAGCGGGCTAACAGGCACAGTACTTTTCGCCCGTTGTTGCCTAACACCTGTTGGGCGCTGGTTTTTTTAGTCTTCTTTTGAATTAACTGTTGTAAAGTCTAATGTTCCTTCATTATTTATAGCTATTCTATAAATTGCAAATTTTTTCTTTACCTTAATTTCAAATTTTATAGTGTTATCATTATGCGAAAAATTAATATTCGATGTTTTTCCATTATCACATGATAATAATATGCTTTTTATCTTAGTTTCAGTTACAAATGAAATCTCGATTTTTTTGAAAAGACTTGGTTTAAGAATACCAGTACTTTGGTTCAAATCTGTTATACCAAATTGAAGATATGGAGTGTTATAAATAGGTGAATTATCGAAATATTCTTTATTTACATTACTTCCAAGTTTCCATTCATCTTCTTCAGGATAATGATTTAATATCATTTTTTCTGGAGGTGTTAAAAAATATATATCATTAAATTTTCGGATGTATTTTTTGTTTTTACCATAACCACTTCCCCAAGTGACATCAATTAATTGCCATTGTTTATCTATTTTTACGACATTCCAAGCATGGTCAGAATTTTCCCAGTCAATCTCCCCAATTTTTGTCGACCCATTTTTTGACCAACCAACAATGACTTTTGATTCTAAACCTGCTTGAGTAGCTAGTTCGGTAAATAAATTAGCATAACCTTGGCAAACACTTTTACCATTTGAAATAACACCAAGAGGATCGATTTTTAATTTTGATTCATCTTTTAATCCAATAAAGTCATAATCAATATGAAAAGCTATCCAAGAATAAATAGATCTAGCTTTTTCTTTATCAGAGTGAAGGTTTAGTATTAATGAATCAACTAATGAAGAAATTTTTCCTGGAAATTTTAGATTTTTAGCATGTTCATCAATTGTAGTATAGGTCAAATTTTCATTTTGGGCAATAGTTAAGTTAACCCAAATTATTGCAATAAAAATAAATGCGAATTTTAATATATTTTTCATTTTTTTCTATTTTGTTTTATCGGTGTCGCCCGACTTGATTTTTATTCAAAGTAATTTTTTTCGAGTTTTGTTAGTCATTTTCAGTGAACTGAAATCGAAGTGATATTTTAAAATTTTCGATGTTCCCCAATCCCGAAGCGTGAATTTCAAACTTGCGCCCAACGTTTTGGTGCTAGGCGACAGCGGGCTAACAGGTACAGTACTTTTCGCCCGTTGTTGCCTGTTAGGGGACGTTTTTTTATTCTTCAAATGTATCTTTAAGGTTTTCCTTCCATTTCTTTAATGCGTATAAATAAAAATCATCATTTTTTTTAAACCCTGTAATCTTAGATATTTCACCTCCATATTTTTCATTTGGAGCAATATCAATCAAGGAGGTTCCTTCTATTATATATTTCTTATCATTTTCATACATAATCAAATATAAATCACTTGGACTAATATCACCTCTACATGCGATTCTATACATTGTCCATATTTCAGCAATGTTATCATTGTTTAAGTCTGTAATTTCAATACTTTTATTAATAAATTTACATAACGCGTCCATAGGGCATTTAAGTGATTCGTCATATAATTTCCAATCTAATTTATATTTATTTTCAATTAATTTATAATGATAACAGAATATCTCCGCGTTTTGTTTGTAAGTTTCTTGATTAATTACTTTCTCTTCTCCGTCTATATCTACTCTAATTGTATCATAAATATAATCTGAATAGTAAAACTTATGACCAGTAAAAACAATATGAGTTCCTTCTTTATCTACCCATTTTATTACATCTTTTAATTTTCCGTTATAATTGAAATTATCTGAAATAAACGTGCTGGTGACTTTCTCAATCTTAAGATTTGATACAGAGTCTTTTGATTGTAAATTTACATCTAAAGAAGTATTCGATTTTGATTTGATTTTTTTATTTTGTTCTTTACAACTGTAAAAAAATGTAAAAAATATTAATAAATAGATTCCAAATTTCATATTGTTTAGTTTAATGTTTAGTGATTTTTAAGTCTCGAGTCGTGTTCGTTTAAAATGTCCCCTAACGTTTTACGGATAGGCGAGCGGCTCTTGGAACAGTACTTGTCAAGCCGCTTGCCTATGCGTTGTTAGTTGCTGAAGACTTTGTGAGTAACCTACCAAGGTCGAACGGGAATGTTTGTCTCTCGAATTCATTTTTTTGTCTTCACGTGAATTTCAAATATAAAATTTCTAATTCTGTTTTGCTTATGTAAGTAACTATATTTAAAATAAAATTGTCCAATCAAGGTCGTCTGTGTGTGACCTACCTAAATAGGTCCAACCACATACTGAATGTCCTTTTCATATTATTATGTTTTGTGTTGTTTAAGTTTATACTTAATTAATAATAAACCAAAAGTTAATGAAAAGCACTAACTACATGACAAAAATATAAACATTTGAAAATCAGCAAATTAAATTGGTTTTTTCTTGTTTAAAACCTTAGAATTCAGTATCTTAGATGATGTTTCCAGACAACTCTAAAATTCCAAATTCCAAGGTTAGCAACGAAGATACTAC
>CANGHX010000230.1 GCA_947453715.1 Flavobacteriales bacterium
ACTTAGTTTCAATAATCCTTTTGTTGTACCGGCCCATAGATTTTCATTTTCATCTATAAATAAACATGTAATATCTTGGCAAATAGAATTTTGAATTTGTTGAAATTGATTGTTTTTATATTGAAATATTCCGTTATTTCGAGTTGCGATTATTAATCCCCATTTTGTTGAAAAAGCCAAATCGGTTACTTTATATTTGAATTCATTTTGTTTGAATGGAATAATTTTATTGCCAACACAAGTAGATAGTCCATATTTATTTCCAGCATAAATTTTCCCAAAATCATCTACTACAACTGATGAAAATGTTTTTTCCTTATTATTCGAAATCAATTTATTATTGCTCAGTTGACCTAGTGTATCAATTTTTCCATTTTTTAATCTAAAAATATAATCTCTTGCCCCATAAGTGACACCATTTCTATAATACAAATCTCTTAGCCAATAACTTAGAATTATTTTTTTAGATGCATAAATGCCTATTCCTGTTGAATATAGCACATCATTATTATACTTACAAAAGCTTACAAAACTTGGTTGATGATTTGTAACTGAATACAATTGATCATTAATGATTTTGTGAAATGAACATTCAACTAATCCCAAATAAGTTGTGCCTCTGAAGGAATAAATACTTTTTATTTCATCTGATATCAACCCTTCATTAGTTGAAATCGATTTGAAATGAATATTCGGCAAATAAAAAACACCTGCTTCTAATGTTGAGATCCAAAATCCATTTGACTTGTCTTCTAAAATATCTGTTACGGAAAGATTTTCTAGTATTTTTTCTTTGTAATTTAATTTTCCATTCTCGTATCGGTAGATGAGTAATCCTTTTTTTAATCCACCAATAAGTAAATTGTTCTTATAAATATTCAATGAAATGATTTTAAAATTGTCAAGTTCAAGTATTTTTTCATCTCGATTTAAATCATAAATACAATTTGAATATGAGAATAGGTTTATATGAAAATTTTTTACACTTAAAAATTTTGATTTTTCAATCGTTGTATATGGAATTTTTAATTTAGTTATTTTTAGTATATTCTTTTTCGAAGAATAAAACTTACATTCTTCAATTTCTGAATAAGTTGTTGAATACCAAATATTTTTGTTTTTGTATTGATTGAGTATAATTGAATTATCTAGGGATTTCATCTTTATTATTTCACCATTACTTTTTATTTGATATCCGCCATTATTTCGAAAGCCAATTATTATTGTGTTTTCTTTTGTGATGAATATATTCTTATCGCTATGATTGCTTTTAGGAATTTTCTTTAAAATTTGGGAATTATATTTAAAGGGTTTTATGCTATTATTTTCATAATAACATAATTGATTTTCAGTAGATAGAAACCATAATCTATTTCTATAATCTTTATAAATTTGAAATACAACATCACTAAACAATCCATCCTTTTCGTGATATTGAACAAATTCATCACCATTGTATTTCACTACTCCTCGATCAGTTGCAAACCAGACATTTCCTTCATTATCTTGTTCAATATCATAAACTTCTGAACTAGGCAACCCTTGATCAACTGAATAATTTCTGAATAAATAAATTGGATTGAAGGATTTTTGAGAATACAATTTAAATTGATAAATCACTAAAAATACAAATGTGATTATCGCTTTTATTTTCAATTGTTTATTCTTTCTAGAGTTCAATTTTTTCCTGCAAAATTAACAAAGAAATTCATATCAAATTAATGTTTAAAAAGGAGCGATTAGAATTAAAAAAAGAGGACATTAATTAAAAAATCCTCTTTTTTTAGATTTGGAGATGATTGATTTTAATATGATGAATTTGTTATCCTTCTTTATTTAAAGTGCAAGACTAATAATAAAAAAGTAGATAACAGATTTTAAATTGATGAAGTGTAGCTATAACTTTTTAAACTAACTAATTAGTGTAAATTTCAATCATTTATTTATTGAAGAAGGCAAATACAGCCTTTATATTAGCTCTTGCAATGGATAATTTTACATCATTTAGCATTACTACATTATTTTCCACCCGATCAAGTCCTACCACATGATCAACGTTTATGATTGTTGATTTGTGGATTTTCATAAATTTGGAATGATGCTCAATTTGGTTTTCAAAAAATTTAAGCGATTTTGAAGCTGTTATTGATTTTCCATTGGTCAAAATAATTTCAGTATATGAACCATCTGCATTAAAATGTGAAATACAACATTTATCGATTAATTGTGTTCCAGAAATGGTTGTAACCGAAAGCTTTGTATTTTCTGCCGCTGCTTTTTTTAATTCATTTAGTTCTTCTGTTGCTTTTGAAAGCGATTCCTTAAATTCATCAACATCTATAGGTTTTAGCAAGTAGTCAAATGCTTTTAATTTTAATGCTTGAATCGCAAATTCGTTGTATGCAGTTGTAAAAATAATTTTAGCTTCTGCTTTACCTTGAATTTGTTGTGCCACTTCAATTCCAGATCCATCCAATAAATTAATATCTAAAAAAATCAAATCTGGTTGATGCTCCAAGATTGCATCGATTGATTCTTGAAATTGCATTGTTTCAAAAAGCAAATCATAATCTTCACAATAACGCTCTAAGTATTTAGATATTACTCTGCGTGCATTCTCTTCGTCATCAATTATTCCAATCGTAATCATACAATTATTTTAAGAACAAATATATCGTTTAAATACGTTTACCGCTGTATATAGACTCTTTCTTTTTTACAACATTGAATCCAACACTTAATCCTAACATACCACCTTTTTTTGTACTTGAATAAAATAGGTTCACTGGAATATATAATGCTCCTGATCTAAAAGTTCTACCGACACCCATTACCCATCTTGTACTTAATGACGTTGTTCCACGTGTATCTAAAATAGATGCATAAGAATATTTTGGAGCATTATACATTACTAAGTTTGGATCTTGCGTTTTTTGGTAAGCATGATATTCACCTTCTGTCCAAAAATGATTTTGTCCTTTACCATATAAATTATCTGAATCAAAGAAACCTTTAGATGTTTTTTGCAATCCGAAACTTGGACCAAAAGCAAATTCCCAACCTTTTTTACCAAACCTAAAACCATTCATGAATGCAACTGATGGAATAAATTGCCCTTGTTCCAATCCACTTACATTAAAGATAGACTCAAAAAGTGCAGCGAAATTATCTGTTCCGATGTATTGTTTTTCAAATTGATAGCCGATCATGCTAAAGCCAGGATAAACACCTAAACCACCTTGATCTTCTTTTCTCGTTGCAAATTCGGCTAAACTTCCATTTACCATGGCATAACCAATACGTGGACCAGAATTATTGATTCGTCCAACATTTTTAGAAGTAATTACCTCATTGTTAAATGCCAATTGACTTTCAACTTCTTTTGAGTTTTCCAAACCTAACATACTTCTTAACGTTAATTCAATCATTCTTTGCATTTCTTCTTCATGATCACTGAATTCTTTGATTGTAGATTTGTAAATTTTTCCTGATTTTACATCAATTATTTTCAAGGAAACAATAATTTTCGCACCCAATCGATCTACACTTCCTGAAGTAATATAATCTACTTTTAAAGCATTCCCTAAAGATGTTAAACACGTTAATCCAAAACATTCTTTTTGAAAAGTTGGATTTGAATTGACTACTTCAGAAATATCGAACTCATCATAGACACTAAATTGATTGATTTTGATTAATTCTAAGTACATGATTTTTGTACAAATTTTAGGGGTGATATTCAAACCTTGAATTGATGGAGTTGCAACTGCAATCGTTGGTTTGTTAGCTGAATCTTGAGCTGTTGAAGTGAAAAATACTCCGATAAAAATTGCGATACTTAAAATACTTGTTTTCATACATTTTCTGTTTTTAGTTGAGACAAATGTATATCGACTTGTTGCGTTTATCATAACTGAATTACGCAACGACTTCACTAATAATTATTAAACACGCATATAAATTGAAAATATGATGTAATGTTTACTATTTATTTTCGAATATCGCAAATAGATTAATTTTAGTTTACGTAATTCACAAAACCCAAGATAAAATTATTGCTTGATTTACAATATTGTCAAATCAGCTTGTAGCTTTTGTTTGTATAATGTAATGGTTCTTTCCATTTGGAAGAAAAAGGAGTTTCGTTCTTTTTCGTTTGTGACACTTATTAAACTAGAATTGGCGATTAATTTATCCAATATTTTTTCCGATTCATTCACATATGTTTTATCGGTTGTTTGAAGATAGTTCATCATGTTATGCGTTACATAAAGTCCGCTTTTTTCTTCTGATTTAAAGAAATACGTACTATCGGAAATCGTCGTGTCATTCAAATATACTTGATACTCATTTCCAGAAGCAGGAGCTTGAGTTCCATACATGAATTTTTTACCTACAGTAACTTGAGCTTTCATATGACCTAAAAGCATTTGCATTTCGTCGAGTAATCGAATTGCATAGGTAGGATCTTTAAATAAATAAGCATCAAAGTAATATTGAATCTGACGAATAAACCCTCTTAATAAGTCAAAATCATAAATTTCTTTAGATGGAATCGAATTATAGATTTGAAGAATTTCTTTTCCTGTTTGAAATGTTTTTTCAGCGGTTTTCTCGTGAGCGAATTGTTCTGCTTTAAATTGGTCAATATTCAAATATGATTTTGCCCAAAAATATAATTTAAAGCGAACTAAATGCGGAAAATTCAATAAC